>JBJHDE010000065.1:0-12092 GCA_050486385.1 Planctomycetales bacterium
GGGCTGCGACGCACGCGAATGGGGCCCCGGTCGCGGGCGACATCGCCCGCCGAAATGATCTCGTCGTCGACGTCCAACACGCTGGGCTCGCTGTCCATGCCGTTCTCGGCGGCCGTGGCGCAGAACTCGTCCAGCAACTCGCCTTCCAGGGCCTCGCCCGGCCACTCGACGCCGTCGGCGGGAAACTCCAGCGATTGGCTGTCCTGGCCGGCATCGTCGGCTGCGGGCGGTCCGGCTTGGATGATCTCTTCGAGTTCGCGTGGGGGGGCGATCTCGCTGTCTTCCTCGCTGGCCTTGTCCCAGGCGGTGGGCTCGTCTTCGGCGCGAATCTGCCGGGTTTCGCAGTCGATATCCTGCCGTTCGATCAGGTCGCTGGCCATGTCGAACAAGTCGCTCCCGCTGGCCGAATCGGCCAGCGGATCGAAGCAGATGTCATCCTCGGGCAACGAATCCACAAAACCTTCCGTCTCGGTCATCACAGCCTGATTCCAGGGGTTGAGGTGCTCGCGGCAGTAGCGATGCACGCTCTCGGCAACCACCGCCCACTGGTCGCCACGACGACCCAGCGAGATGGCGCCGGATTGACCCAGTTCCCAGACCTGATCGACCGAGAGGCCGAGTTGCTGGGCGGCTTCATCCAATGTCAGCGAGGCAGGCAAACGACCCATTTGTGAGGTAAGCTCCGCACGGGAGAGGCAGGACATAAGGTGCGAACGTTCCCAGCGCGATTGTGGATCAATCGCGATCGGAAGACGGCAAACCAAAACCACTTGGCGTGCGGGGCGGGCCAAGTGCTCGACGCGACGAACTGTGCGAGCGAAATATCGGGGGGGTTGTCTAACTGCACAGGAGAGGGGGTTCAGGAGCCCGTGTCCCTCCAACATCGATTGCATCAACACTGGTAGGATAGGCCGATACCTCAAGTGGTTCAACTACAAAACAACTGGATTTTCGCAAATTTGAGAAAGTCCACCGAAACTATGGGTCTTCCCTCGGATCTTGGGCTGGACGTTGAGGGCCGCCGAGTCGCGGAGTATCGTAAAGGGTGTGTGTCTCGCGTCGCGGGCTGACCGCGTCGAAGTCCCCCTCCTCGGATGGTTTCCCCCATGCCAACATTTGCGACCTGTCTGCGTGGTTGGGCCGTGCTGGCCCTCGCGCTGTGTCCCGCCGTTGTCACCGCGGCAGAAAAGACCTTGGCTCTGGTGGTCGAGCCCTCGGCCCCGGCCGCCAAGAATGTGCCGATTCGCGTTCCTGTCAAGATCGGTGGCGAGTTCGCCGGCGCGACGGTGACCGTGCGCTCGGAGGATGGCCAGCTCGAACTGCCCGGCCAGATCACCGGCCCCTGCCTGTATTGCCTGGCCGAAGGGGAAGTGTCGCCCGAGGGTCACGAGCTGGTGTTCGTCCTGCCCGAGACCCCGGCCGAGCGGCCGCTCAAGCTGCAGGCCACGCTGTCGACTTCCGCCAAGAGCACCGGTCCCGAGTTCTCGTGGCACGAGACCGAGCCCAACGCCGTGACGGAACTCCGCTTGGGCGACAAGCCGGTGCTTCGTTACATGCATGCCAAGTTCGATACCTCCTCGGATGAGGCCCGGCACGACACCTTCAAGGTCTTCCATCACGTCATCGACCCCGAAGGTACCGATGTCATCACCAAGGGGCCGGGCGGTCAGTTCACGCACCACCGCGGTCTGTTCTACGGCTTCAGCAAAGTCACCTACGGCGACAACAAAAAGTGCGACATCTGGCACTGCCGCAACGCCCATCAAGAACACGTCGAGATCGTCAACGAAGAGTTCGGCCCCGTCGTGGGCAGCCATCGCGTCAAGATCGCCTGGTGCGGCAACGACGGAAAGCCCTTCGCCCACGAACTCCGCGAACTCACCGCCTACAACACCCCGGGCGGCGTGCTGATTGATTTCACCAGCAAGCTGGTTCCCGTCGAAGGCAAGGTGCAGGTCGATGGCGACCCGCAGCACGCCGGTTTCCACTTCCGCGCCAGCAACGAAGTTGCCAGCTCGACCAAGGGCCAGACCTACTACCTGCGGCCCGATGGCAAGGATCAACCCGGCCGCACCCGCAACTGGCCCGGCCAGAAGACTCATGCCGACCTGCCCTGGAACGCCATGAGCTTTGTCGTCGGCGGCCAGCGCTACACGACCGTATACATGGATCACGCCACCAACCCCAAGGAAGCCCGCTACAGCGAGCGCGACTACGGGCGGTTTGGTTCGTACTTTGTGGCTGAGGCCACCGAAGAGGATCCGCTGGTCGTGCAGTATCGGGTCTGGGTCCAGCGGGGCGAGCTTGACGGCGAGATGGCCGCCGCCATGGATCGCGGCTTCGAGACGCCTCCGACCGTCCGCGTCGTCGAGTGATCGCGGCACTCCCACATCGAGAGAGCTGACCATAAAACAAGGCCGGAGCGGTGCTGACCGTTCCGGCCTTGTTGTTGCGCTTTCATTGAAACTGACCCCTGCGCAATACTGCAACCGAAATTCGTGGCACTGGTGGCTTGTCCACCAGTGTGTGACAAAGTCGGACAGTCCATCCTAAGTTACTGCTGTTCGCCGGGTTACGAGAACTTCAGTCAAACAATAGCAGGCGTTATCAAACACTGGTGGACAAGCCACCAGTGCCACAAGTGCCGATCCTTAACTTTCACTGGAAGCAGTAAGACGGCCACTGTTACGGCGAGGACTCGGGACGATGAATCCCAATCTGATAACGCAAGTCCTCGCGGGGTGTGACGCTCACCGGCGGGTTGGCCGCTGAGCGTTGGCTGAGCCACTCCAGTGCCAAGGGCACACCCACCGCCAGGCCGGCTCCCAGCGCTGGCCCGAGCAGCCAACCCAACCACACCGGCCACGCCCGCTGGGACGACCCCAAATGGGTCGTGGTGATGATATCGCCCAAGATCATCGGATCCTCGCCAGGGGTGCGAACCTCCGGAGGCAAATCCAAACCCGCCCGGGCCGCCTCGCGGCACAAGGCCAGATTGGCCCGGGCGTCTTCAAGCATGATCATCCGCTCGCCCTGCCGCAGCAGCACGCTCTGGTGGACCAGGCGTTGGCGTTGCTCGGGTGTCAGCGTCGGGGAGTGCGGTGAACTCATCGATCAGGCTCTGCAAGTGACTGGCGATTCGTCCTTGAAGAAAAGCCTGCCTCAGGGCCCGATGCCCTTGGCGTTGGGTCCGTCGCCGCAACTGCACGGTTTCAAGTGGCTGATGCATGACTGTCGCCGCTCAGCCCGAAGTGGGCACTCCGTGGAAAGGATGCGGTCCGGTCAGGTGCCGGGTGGCCACGGCATGTTCCTGATCGACATTGCCCACGCCCTCGGTGTACTTCAGCCGCAGGGCTTGGGTGGCAAAGCGGATATCGTCGGCAATGCCCATGCGGCCTTCCTGCATATTTTGGATGGCGTTGGCCAAGGCGACTTCGCGCAAGGTGGGTGAAACATCGGCGCTCATGGTGGAATCTCCCCAAAGAGAAACAATGGTGGGCTCTGGCATAACAAGGCCCAAAGGGTCATTAACAACACACGCACGGATCGCTGACCGTTCAGCGATCGGCATGGATCCGATAGATCTTCAAGTTCATCGTGCCGCCAAACACCGAGACCCGTTCTTCATCGATGAGCTGGCCAGTCTCGGCATCGTAGATGCGTAGCAGAAACGAGCCCTGCTCGACTTGCTCCAGCCGTCGCTCGACCTGCGCAAATCGATCTTCTAAACCAGCCAGGCGGCGATCAATCACCTCAAGTTCGTCATCGCACGGACAACCGACATCCGCCGGCGAGCCGATGGAATCTGGCGGGCCGAAGGAATCGCCAGCCGGTGGCGGGGCGGGTTGCCAACCGATGGGCGCTGGCGCAGGCCGCGGCCGTGCCTCACCCCGCGGCGGAAAACATCCCCCGTGAAACTGGCGACCCTGCGGGTGCCGCGTTTGCCACCAGGTGAGAAACCGGCGGACTTCAACAATCGGCGTGGCCCGGGCCTCGGTGCGGGTGAGGGTGGTGCCCCAGTTGACGGCCACCAGGCGGTTGTTCACAAACAGGCCGCCGCCGCTATCGCCATCGCGGAGCCCAAAGTCGGCCGCCACGTACCGCCAGGTGTGGCCATCGTGCCCGCGACCGAAACTCGCGCACTCAATGATCCGCCCGCGACGATGCTCCAGACGGACGTTGCCGCCATAGCCGTAGGCCACGCAAGGGCTGCCGGCGATGGGATCCGCATCGGCCAGGGCGACCCAATCGACTTGCGCACTTTGTACGTAAATGATGGCCAGGTCCCGCTGGGGATCGATCCCTTCGACCTGGCCGGTGAAGCTCAGGCCCCGGGCGCTTTGCGTGATCCGTACGTGTTTGGGCAGGCGGTGGCCCACCACGTGGCTGTTGGTCAACAGCAGCCGGGGATGTACGGCGATGGCCGAGCCGTGACTCACCACGCCCTGACCCTCGGCCACACTGACGCGATACATGGCCTGGGCTGGATCGCTGACCGCCTGGCCCTCGGCGGCCCCCAGGCCCGCAAGGCAAACGGCCCACAACAGCCCGGCCAGGGCGAAGTCAAGCGTCGGCCAAACGCCGGGCGTCCGCCGCGGGGGCGGCATGTTCAGCATGGTCGTCATGGAGCAACTCGGAGCGAAGGATTTTGACGGCCCGCGGAGCGGTAATCCCTAACCTCACGAGTTGGCCACGCACGCCAACCACGGTGATCACAATCTCAGGTCCGATGTGAATGCGTTCCTGCGGCTTACGACTCAACACCAACATGGCTTGGGTCTCCTGACAGGCGCTCACCCAAAGCCGGCACAGGCCCCATGCCTGCGCACACGCCGAGCGAGACGACTCGCACGCCCCTCGGGCAGCGATTCGTTCAGCCTACAGGACAAATGAACATGCGAACAGGTCAGTTTCTTCGAAACGCGACCCGACTCGGCAGGAGTTGGCCAGATTTGCCGCCCCATCGGAGCCGTCGCCCCATCCTCTACCCGGCCGCGTCGCGCTGGGCCTTGAGTTCTTCGAGCTGCTGGCCCACGGCGATCAACTGCTGCTCGGCCTCGGCGAGCCGCTCGCGTTCCTGCTGGACCACCTCGGGCGGGGCCTTGGCCACAAAGCCAGCGTTGGCCAGCTTGCGACGCTTGCCTTCAATCTGCCCACTGAGCCGTTGGCTTTCCTTTTCCAGTCGGGCGATCTCTTTGTCGAAGTTGATGAAGGCCGCCAGGTCGACGAACCCTTCAAACGACAGCGTCCCCAGACCCTCGACGGCGCTGGTATGCCGGAACGATCCGCACGCCGGCGGGGCGGTCACATCGGGCCCGCAGTCCTGCAGCTCGGCATTGGCCATACTCTTGAAGTACGGCCGGAAGGGTTCGAGCACGGCCGCGGCCGCCGGCTCGCAACGGATGGAAAGCGTCATCACCTCCCGCGGCGGGACGTTCTGCCGCATGCGAATATCGCGGACTCCACGCAACACGCCCGCGAACACCGCAAACTGGCTCTCGATGGCCGGGTCTTCCCGACCGGCGGGCGTTGGCCATGCCGCGCGCATCAGCACGCGCTCGGGCTCGCGGATCTCCACCAGACCGCGGTTGGGGGCGACCTGGTTGAGCAGCGACCAGACCTCTTCGGTCAAGAAGGGCATAATGGGGTGCAGCAGCCGCAGCAAGCGATCCAGGGCCTCGGCCAACACGGCCTGGGCGGTGGGACGCAGGTCGGGGTCCTGCAGCCGGTACTTGACCATCTCGACAAAGAAGCTGCAAAACTCGTCCCAGGCAAATTCATAAAGCTGCCGGGCCACGTCGCCAAAGCGGAACTCGTCGATGCCCTCGGTCACCGCCCGGGTCACGGTATCCAGGCGGCTCAGCAGCCAGCGATCTTCCAAGCGGAGATCTTCGAGTGCAATCGGTTGGGGTTGATAACCGTCGAGGTGCATCAGGCTGAATCGCGCGGCATTCCACAACTTGTTACAAAAGTTGCGGGCGACTTCAAAACGCTCGGCCGTCACTGGGCCTCGGGGCAGTTGCCGATCTTCGTCGCTCTCGGCCCATTGCGTGGAAAACGCCTTGCCGCAGGCTGGGCATTCCAAGCGCGCGAGCTGTCGATTCTGACGCGTCTGGCCGATGTTATGCCCACAGTGCGGGCAAACGAATTCGACCGGCAGCCGGGCATCCTGGGTCTCGGTGGTGATGTAGGCCAGCGCGAACCGCAGGCTATCGGCCCCGCACTGTTCGACCACGTCCAGCGGGTCGACGCCGTTGCCCTTGGACTTGCTCATCGTCTCGCCGTCGCCATCCAAAATTTTGGGATGGATGTAAACGTGCGTAAACGGAACATCGTCGGTGTTGTACAGGCCCATCATCACCATCCGGGCGACCCACAGGGTGATGATGTCGCGGCTGGTGCTTAAAACGCTGGTGGGATAGTAATAGTCCAGCTCGGGCGTCGGCTCGGGCCAACCCAAGGTGGAATGTGGCCATAATCCCGAACTGAACCAGGTATCCAGCACGTCGGGGTCACGATTCAGGCCCAGCTTTTCCAATGCCGTGACCAAGGCCTCGTCGTCTTCCAACAGGCACACGTGCAGCGCGCCGTAGGGCAGGCTGCGGCGGGCGATCTCGGCCCCGTCGCCGCCCCGGCGTTCAGCCGCGGCCCGCTCGGTGTTGATTTCGGTCTGAATGCTGGCGATCTGGGCGCCCCGCTTGTGCCGGGCGATCAGGTCTTCGACCCGTTGCGTCAGCAGGTCCAGATCGGTGGGCCCCTCGACAGCCAGGCTCCACACGGGAATCTGGTGGCCCCACCAAAGCTGACGGCTGACCGGCCAGTCCCGCTTTTCACTCAGCCAATCGCGGTAGGTCTTGGCATAACGCGGCGGCACGATCGCTACGCGACCATCGTCCACGGCATCAATCGCGCTTTGGGCCAGGTCTTCCATCTTGACGAACCACTGATCGGTCAGCAGCGGTTCGATGGGCGTCTTCGAGCGATCGGAGTGCGGCAGCTCGATCTTGCGATCTTCCACGCCGACCACCAGACCCAGCTTCTCAAGGTCGGCCACCACCCGCTTGCGCGCCGCGGGAATCGCCAATCCGGCGTAGCGACCGGTGTTGTGATTCAGCGTGCCGTCGCCATTCAGGATGTTGATCATTGGCAGGTCGCAGCGCTCGCCCACCTGATAGTCGTTGGGGTCGTGAGCCGGCGTGATCTTGACGCAGCCGCTGCCGAGTTCGGGCTTGGCCCAGCGATCGGCGACCAGCGGGATTTCGCGATCCATCAGCGGTAGCCGCAACCGGCGGCCCGCCCGCGCCATGGCCACCAGGCGCTGGAGTTCGGGCAGCATGGTCGCGCGCCGTTGGCGGATGTCCTCCAGTCGCTGCTGCTTCTCGGATCGCTCTTTGTCGTTGGCCTTGGCGATCTCGTCCAGCAGTTTGTGCTCGGCGGCTTCCAAAGCGGCGGCCGGATCCGGATGCACGGCCACGGCCGTATCGCCCAGCATCGTCTCGGGCCGGGTGGTGGCGATCTCCACGAATTCGGGCTCGCCGGGCTGGGGATCCATCACCGGATAGCGGAACCGCCAGAAGTGTCCCGGCACCGGGGTATTGAACACCTCGTCGTCACTGACGGCGGTTTGCAAGAACGTATCCCAGTTGACCAGCCGCTTGCCGCGGTAGATCAAGCCATCGTCAAACATGCGGTAGAACGTTGCGCGGACCGCCTGGGCACACTGGTCGTCTAGCGTGAAGCGGGTCCGACGCCAATCGCAACTGCAGCCCATTTGCTTGAGCTGGCCCAGGATGCGTTGTTCGTATTGGTCCTTCCACTGCCAGATTCGCTCGACCAGCGCCTGCCGCCCCAGGTCGTGACGAGTCTTGCCTTCCAGTTCTTTGAGCCGCCGCTCGACCACGGCCTGCGTGGCAATGCCGGCGTGGTCGGTGCCCGGCACCCACAGGGCATTGAAACCCGCCATCCGTTTGTAACGAATCAGCACATCCTGAATCGTGTTGTTCAGGGCATGACCCAGGTGCAAGGCACCGGTCACGTTCGGCGGCGGAATGACCATCGTGAACGGTTCACGACTGGGGTCGGGATCGCTCTCAAAACACCCGGCCGATTCCCAGAAGGCGTACCAGCGAGCTTGGGCCTGGGTGTGGTCATACTGGGTGGGCAGATCGAGCGGCATCGGTGGGCCACGGCAAAGAGGGGCGAAATCTCACGGAAACCAACAAACCAGGCGTCGTGGCGACGGCCTGGGTGCCATCGGCACGGGTCAAGCGGGAAATCGCACATGCACGATTCCCGCGAACGGTTTTGAACAGCGTCACGGCATCAGCAAACGGCTGGCGTGGTCACACTCCGGTGGAGCCGCCACCCAGGCCGCTCACGCCACCCCACGGCGCCGTTTAGCTTCGGACTTCGGCAATCAGGGCGGCCGGGGCGCCGTTGGACTCGTTGGCGGCCTCCAGGCGGAGCCGATCGGCATCGCGGAGCAGTTTGTACTCGATGCTGTCGACCAAGGCCATCCAACTGGCCTCGATGATGTTCTCGCTCACCCCCACGGTGCCCCAGACCTCCTCGTCGTCGCGGCACTCGATCTGCACCCGAACCCGCGCGGCGCTGCCCGCCCCCGAGTTGATGACCCGGACCTTGAAGTCCATCAGTTTGAGCTGCACCAGGTTGGGATACTTGTTCTCCAGGGCCTTGCGGAGGGCCGCGTCCAGGGCATTCAGCGGGCCATCGCCGGTGGCGGCCTCTTCCTTGAACTCGCCATGCACCTTGACCTTGACCCGGGCGTGCGAGCTGACCTTGCCGTGCCGGTCGGTCTCGACGGTGACGCCGTAGTAAATCCGCTCGAACTGCGGTTCGTAGGTGCCGGCACACTCGCGGACCAGCAAATCGAAGCTGGCGCCGGCCGCCTCGAACTGGTAGCCCTCGTTCTCGCGGCGGACTACATGATCGAGAATTTTGGACAGCAACCGCGGGTCATTCTGAAAGTACGACTGATCGAGGTGCGACTGCACATTGGCCCGCCCCGACAGCTCGCTGACCAGGATGCGTCGGGTGTTGCCCACTTGCTCGGGCTGGATGTGCTCGTAGCTGCTGGTCACCCGGGCCACGGCGCTGCCGTGCATGCCGCCCTTATGGGCAAACGCGCTGGAGCCCACAAACGGCTGGCCCGAGCGAAAGTGCATGTTGGCCAACTCGTAGACAAACCGTGACAGCTCGGTAAGGCGTTCGATGCTCTCGGGCCGCAGGCACTCGAAGCCGGGTTTCTTGAGCGCGAGGTTCGCGCTAACGCTGATCAAATCGACATTGCCGCACCGCTCGCCAATGCCGTTGATGGTGCCTTGCACATGCACCGCGCCGGCGTCCACGGCGGCCAGACTGTTGGCTACGGCCAATTCGCAGTCGTTGTGACAGTGAATGCCCACCGGCATGTCCAGCGTTTCGATCGCCGCGGCGGTCAGCTCGCGGATTTCCTCGGGCATACTGCCGCCGTTGGTATCGCACAGCACCACCAGCTTGGCCCCAGCCTGGGCGGCGGCGCGGATCGTCTCGGCGGCGTACTCGGGGTTGGCTTTCCAGCCATCAAAGAAGTGCTCGGCATCGTAGACCACCTCGCGACCATGCGAGACCAACCATTGGATCGTCTCGGCGATCATCGCCAGGTTCTCTTCCAACGAGACCCGCAGCACCTGCTTGACGTGAAAATCGCTGGTCTTGCCCACAATCGTCAGCACCGGGGCGCGGCACTCCAGCAGGCTCAGCACGCCGGGGTCCTGCTCGGCCAGAATCCCCTTACGCCGCGTCATCCCAAAGGCACACAGCTTGGTGTCGCCCAGGTCCAACTCCCGCAGGGCCCGGCGGAAGAAGGCCGCGTCCTTCTCGTTGGAGAACGGGTAGCCGCCCTCAATGTAGTCGAAGCCCATCTGGGCCAGCCGCTCGGCAATGGCCAGCTTGTCCTGAAGCGAGAAACTGACGCCTTCGCCTTGGCTCCCGTCACGGAGCGTGGTGTCGTAGATTTCGATCCGCCGCATGGGAATGATCTCGAGAGAGCAGCTACAAAAACAAAAAAACCCCGAAGCCGCCCGAGGGAGCTTCAGGGTCGATGCGTCCAATCCAACAAGCCGCACGCCCTAAAGCTGGCCGACGATCCCAATCGTAATCTCGTCGATCATCGCCGCGATAGGCGATTCGACGGATACCACGACCTCAGGAATCGAAAGTCCAGCCAGCACGATTGGCGCCACGGATAAAAGGGCAAAGTCTCGGAGGTGCAAGGACTCAGGACCAAAGGGCCCCACGGTGAGGAGCCGAAACTCCCGCCAAAGTGGGTGGGTCCACAGGATCGTTGCACCCTCCGAGATTACGTTGCGGCAGGCCGCTCGTCAACGCTTGCATAGCGGTGCGGCGACCAAAAGGCGAATTTCCGTCGCCCGGCGTCACTCGACGGCCGGTCGGCAGTAGACCAGCCCCAGCAAGGCGTAGGCGGTCGAGAGGTTCTTGTCGCTCTCCAGCCAACGGGGATTGTCGTTGGCCCACGAACCATCCGGCCGCTGGCGGCGGACGAGCTCGGTGATCAGCTCTTCCCGCCACTTGTGCTCCGAGCCGGTCGCGGCGGTGATACTCTCGCTGCCCATCGCGTCCAGGGCCTTGGCGAAGGTGTGATAGTAGTAGTACAGCCCCTGCTGGCCCAGGCCGGGATTGCTCTCCAGCGTGTAGTGCCGTTGGGCCCACTCGAAGGCCGCCTTGACCCGCGGGTCCTCGGGCCCCACGCCGGCAAAAATCATGCTCTTCAAACCGGCGTAGGTCATCGAGGCGTAGCTCCGCAGCCCACCGTCGGGCAATTCGCCAGCTTGGCTCTCGCCGCCGTTAGCGGGCGTGTAGATGAAGCCGCCATCCTCGACCTTGGCGGCCCAGGGCATGGTGTTGTGTTCGGTCTCGAGGTTCTGCGAGCGGCTCACGAACACCAGGGCCCGTTTGACGGCCTCGTCGTTCTCGTCACGACCCAGGGCCTGCAAAGCATCCAGCAAGAAGGTTGTGTTCGACAGGTCGGGTCGGCCGTGCTTGCCGTAGCCCGCACCCCCGTAGTAGGGGCTTTCGATGTCGTGGCCCTCTTCGCCGGTCCACTGCAAGCCTTTGACGAAGGCCTCGGCCTTGGCCAGCAGTTCGTCGTATTCGCCGTTCTTGTTGGCTTCCACAAACAACAGAATGGCCGCGCAGGTCTCGTAGTTCTGCATGCGGCTGCCATCGGGATAGATGCCGCCGTCGGCCTGCACGTGCTTCTTCACGTACGCAATGCACTTGGCCACCATTGGATCGTTGGCCGGTCGGCCATGCCGCATGGCCGCGGTGCCCACCAGTGCGGTAACGGCCGGTCCGTACTGCGAGCTGAAGCTGCCGTCGGCCGCCTGCCCCTCGGTGGCCAAATACTGCAGGCTGCGGGTCACGGCCTTGGCAAACGGCTCGGCCAGACGATGCGGCTCATCGGCCCGCACCTCCATCGGCGCGATGCCCATTCCCGAACTCAGGACCACCGCGGCGGCAGCTACGGCGGTGCATCCCTTCCACATCCACATCCCAGTTGCCCACGTCATGGGTAATTTCTCGCGACCAGAGGGGTCCTTGGCACCGAATCGCTCCACGAGCGATGCATCCCTGTCTATTCTTCGCGCGCGACCGCCGATATTCCAGCGAATCCCCGAAAGTTGCGATTCCCGAGACCACGCCCCCCACACCGGGAGTCCGACCTAAACCCAAGGCACCACCCAACTTGGCGATCCGAACCGCGGCCAAACCGCCCCCGACCCCGCCAGCCCCACCTCAGGACCAAAGCTCCACTTGTCGGGTGGGACATTGTGCGATTACCGTGAAAGGGTCCAGGTCCGCCGGAACCAGGAGTCATCGGGCCGATGGCCGAACGCTACTTCGACGAACCCTACCGCTTTATCGCTCCCTTCCGCAGCCGTTTCTGGTGCCGGGTCGTGACCCCAATCATGCCCGCCCGGATTCGCCGCCAGTGGCGGGTGACTCAGTGGGAGTTCCGCGGAGTTGGCGAGCTGGAGCGGGCGATCCGCGCCAAGCAAGGCGTGCTGCTG
>JBJHDE010000065.1:12102-14344 GCA_050486385.1 Planctomycetales bacterium
GCTGAGCCCCAATCACTGCCGCGATGCCGATAGCCCCGTGATGGCCCTGTCCAGCCTGGAGGTCCGGCAGTACTTCTACTACTTGGCCAGCTATCACCTTTTTAAGAAGAGCCGCTTCACGCGCTGGTTCCTCAATCGCATGGGGGGGTTCAGTATCCTCCGCGAGGGCAGTGATCGCGAGGCGATTCGCGCCAGCGTCCGCATCCTGACCGATGCCGAACGCCCGCTGGTGCTGTTTCCCGAGGGCACCTGGTTTCGCCAGAACGATCGGCTCGGCCCGTTGCAGGAGGGTGTGGGCCTGATTGTCCGTCAGGCCGCCAAGCGTTCACCACGGGGCGTGAAGGTGTTTCCCGTGGCCATCAAGTACTGGTTTCTCGAAGATCCCAGCGACGAGTTCGACCGGCGATTGGCTCGGCTCGAGCATCTGATGCACTGGCATCCTCGCGGTCCGGCCCAATGGGTCGATCGCATCGCGCGGCTGGTCAGCGGGCTGTTGGCCACCCGCGAGGTCGAATACTTCGGCGAGCCGCAACCCGGCACGCTGGACGAGCGTCGCGACCGACTGGTGAACCGCGTCGTCGGCGATCTGGAGGCCCAATACGGCGGCACCCCCCAAGGCAAGTTACCGCTGGTCCGCATTCGCGGCGTCCGCCAGCGGCTGGTGCAACGCATGAACGAGGCCCCCGACTCTCCCACCCGCGATCGCTGCTATCGGGCGTTGAATCAACTGCTGGCCTGCGAGAACCTGGCCTCGCACGATCATGCCTATCTGTTGGCCCGTCCCAGCTACGAGCGGATTGGCGAGGCGATTCAGCGGATGGAAGAAACGCTCACCGACCGCGACGTGCCGATTGCCGCCATGGGCGTGGTCGTGGCCTTTGGTCAACCGCTAGACGCCGCCGAGTACATCGGCAGCCGCACCGGCCCCGACGACCCCTTCCTGAGCGATCTCGGCCGGCGGATTCAAGGCCAACTCGATACCCTCGTCAGCCACGGACCACCACCCGGCTGGAAATGCCCCGCGCCGTTGGAGAGTTCGGGTGAGTGAGTGACCTGGTCTCTGAAATAGTGACCCTACTGCCTGCGAGCCTTTCGCTCGGTGCCATGTCGGTCGGGAGCGCCAACTTGGTTGGCATGCCCACCCTGCTTCGCGATGTGGGCATGGGGCCCGTGGCGTTCGATTGTGTACATCGTATGGGTTGATTATTGCTGAAGGAACATAGGCGTGTATTACAGATCAACTGGAGGGTCTATTTATGCAAATGGAGAGCGAGCTTCGACTCCATCCGATTGAAATCGCTGGACGTATCGGTTTTGTGGACAATGAAGGTCGAGTCGTCATCCCACCGACATTCATGTACGCGTCGGATTTCGGTCCCGAAGGGTTGGCTGTCGCTAGTATTGTCAACCCAGACAAAAATCGGCCCGATCCCGACGCTGACCTTGAACTCTATGGCTATATCGACCCTACCGGAGAATTTGTGGTTCCGCCCGAGTTCCCGATGGCGGAACCGTTCTCGGAAGGCTATGCATTACTTCTTTCACGCTCTGGGTGGGGTTATCTTGATAGACGCGGAAAATGGGCAATTCCGCCGGACAGTAGCCTTGAGGATGCGCGTGGTTTTTACGAAGGTTTCGCATCAGTTCAGCGGGATAGTGTATGGACGCTTATCGATAGGGACCGTCAGGACCTTTTTGGACGTACTTTTCTAAGGCCCGCCTATTTCTCTCAGGGCCTTGCAATTGTTACGCCTCGGGAGAATGTGTGGCAGGTGATTGATCCGGCGGGCAAGATTCGATTTCAGCTCAAGGACATTCAGCCTCATTCCCGCACCTACTCAGAGGGCTTAGCCGATGTTGTCAGTTCCAGCGATGAGAGGGTATTCGGGTTCATGGATCAGGCAGGACATTTGGCGATTCCCACGGTTTATCGTGCGGCTGAGCCGTTTTCGCAAGGGCTAGCTGCTGTTCAGGTTGACGATGGGAGATGGGGATTCATCTCTCGAGAGAACGACTGGGTGATTCCTCCAAGGTACCTTAGGGCCTACTCGTTCGAATATGATTTCGCGGCGGTCAGTAATGGCGATAAATGGGGGTTTATCGATGCCACAGGCCAACTTGTAATCCCCTTCCAATTTGATTCGGCGATCAGTTTTCGCCGCAATGTTGCGGTGGTCCGCATGAACGGAAAGAACGTTCTGATTGATCGAGAAGGTCAGGTTATTGGTCCCAAGCTGTAGAC
>JBJHDE010000066.1:0-14196 GCA_050486385.1 Planctomycetales bacterium
CCTTATGATTGGAGCCGAAGTCGGGCTCGACGCTGGAGACGAAATTGCGAGCCCCCCGCTTGGCGGAATCGTTGGCGAACCCTGGACGGCTGGGTCCGTGGGGAAACCAGGTGCGGACTTCGTCGTTGTAGAAGGTGATCGAAAACTGATGGGTCTCGGCCAGGCTATCGACGCTGGCCAGGAGTTGAGCCTTGGCCACCCTCATGCGGGGACCATCCATGCTTCCTGACCGGTCGAGCACATAAATAAAGTGGTTGCCCTCGCCCGCGACCCCAAACATGCTGGTCCGACCGACTTGGCCGGGCACATTACGTTGGGGTGCGGCTCCGCTGGTCAAGTCGCCAGTGCCGAGCTGTCCGAACTCGGTCGCGCCGGCCCCCAGCACATCGGCGGGGGTATCGGTCGGCAGAGCCTCGCCGGGATCGCCCGCCACGGCCTCGCTCAGCGAATCCGCCAAAGTGTCCTGTCCCTCGTGGCCATCGGCTTCCGAGGGGGCCTGGTCGAGGTCGTCAAAGACGCTCTCGTCGGAAAAAACTTCCTGTCCTTGCGGATCATAGGATTTTAGTGTGATCGGAATGTCTTCCCGAACCGTTTCAGCAGATACACCCACGGGGATGGCTCGGAACCCCGCCGTAAGGACCAGGACCAGCAGCAGATGAAAGCCCATCGACAACGCCCAGGCCGGCAAGCGGAATCGCTGCTCGGGTTGGGTTGCGATTTCGGGGGGGCGCGTTGGCTGCGTCGGGGTTTCCATAAAAACAGTCTAAACCAGATGCGATTTCAGCGGCAACGGGAATCGCGAGGCCGCGGGTCCGAACAAGCGGATCAACCGAGCCCCTCGCCCCCACAATCTTACGTGGGGGATTCTACCAGTTCGAGGACAATTGACGTTGACAGAAAGTCTGTCGGGATTACTCTGATTAAAGGCGGACCCTCATGAGAACCGGAAGCTCACCCCCCCGCCTTGACCCCGCGCCCCGTTGACCACCAAGATTGGGGCCAATCGACCTGCATCGCGCAGGCACGAATCGGCCGAAGACCCACTGTTTCGTCCCGATGCCTAGCGTGACGTCGCCTACCAACTTTTGTCTCTGACTGATTATCCCCGCAGGGGATGGGGTACACAATGCCCGGGTCTCTTCGCCAGTTTGTGAAGGTGTTGGCTGCCTTAATGGTGGCCATCTACCTGATGTATCGTGGCATGTTCACGCTGAATCTCAGCACGAACTACGCGATCGTCGCCTCGTTGCTATTGTACGTGGCCGAGGTGTGGGGCTGCTTCCTGATGCTGCTGTACTTTGTGCAGATCTGGGACACCCAAAGCCCCGAACCCGTGGAGCCCGTGGATGGCTTCACGGTCGATGTGCTGATCCCCACCTACAACGAAGAGCCCGACCTGCTGCGGGGGACCATCGAGGCCGCCAAGGCCATGGACTACCCGCACCGGACCTACGTACTGGACGATGGTCACCGGGAAGAGGTCCGCGACCTGTGCGAGGAGTTGGGCGTCAACTACATCGCCCGCGAGAAAAACATCCACGCCAAGGCGGGCAACATCAACAACGCGCTCGACCTGACCGACGGCGAGTTGGTGGTGATTTTCGATGCGGACCACGTGGCCCAGCGGAACTTTCTGACGCGGTTGGTGGGCTACTTCGTCGACGAGCGGTTGGCCTTCGTGCAGACGCCGCACTCGTACTACAACTTTGACAGCTTCCAGAGCGATCTGGATTACGCCCGCAACCATTACTGGGAAGAGGGCGAGCTGTTTTACAACGTGATTCAGCCGGGCAAGAACTACTGGAACGCCGTGTCGTTCTGCGGATCGGCGGCGATGTTCCGTCGTTCGGCCCTGGAAGACGTGGGGCTGGTGGCCACCGATACGATTACCGAGGACATGCACACCGGCCTGCGGCTGCACGCGGCGGGTTGGAAGAGCATTTTTGTCAACGAGCGGCTGATTGTGGCCCAGGCGGCCGGTAGCGTGAAGGAATTGGCCACCCAGCGGCTTCGCTGGTGCTCGGGCAATCTCAGCATCGTCTGGCACGACAATCCGTTGTTCATGCGGGGCCTGACCATCGCCCAGCGGATCAACTACATGGGCAGCATGTTGGGCTGGACCATCGGTTGGTCGAAGCTGGCCGTCTATGTCACGCCGATTTTGCTGCTGTTTACCGGCGTGGCCCCGGTGGACAAGCTGGACTTGCCGCTGGCGATCATCACGTTGACCTACCTGGTGGTGATGTGGACCGCCGTCAAGGTGGCGGGCAACGGCCACGGAAATTTGTTGCTCATTGAACAGATGAGCATGAACGATTTCTGGACACAGATCCGCGGGACGATCCGCGCGCTGTTTGGCATGGGCAGCCGCAAGTTTGTGGTCACCAAGAAAAGCGGCTTCTCGAAGATTGGCGCTTCCGAGCTGCACCTGTATCTGCCGCAAGCCTTGCTGATCATTCTTGGCTTTTCGGCGATTATCTGGGGTGTGGTCCGCTATTCATTCGGGGTCAGCCACGACATCGTGGGTCTGATTCTGGGTACGGTGTTGGTGGCCGTTCAAACCACCTGGGCCTGGAGCTACTTGCGTAAGGCTTTCGGGGCCCGCGAGCGTCGCGAGGTGGTCCGCCATCCGGTCGCCACCGTGTATGCCGGCCTGAGCTTTCAAGAAAACGGCGAGCCCGTCGCCATTCAAGCCGTCAGCACCGACATCAACGAACGCGGCCTGGGCCTGATTGCCTATCGACCGCTGCCGGAAGGCCAGGAAGTGGAACTGCGGATCCGTGGCGGAGCCTTCGCCACGCGGTGCCTGGGCGTGGTGCGCAATTGCCGGCAGGTTGTGCCCGCCAACAGCGATCACGGTCCGCACGCCTACCGCTGCGGGATCGAGTTTCTGGATCTCACCAGCGATCAACTGCGAAGCCTGTGGTCGATTGGCACCCAATACGCCGTGAAGCGGCAATACAAACGATTCGACGCCCACGCGGGTATTCGTGGTGAGTCGACCGGGGGTTGGTTCCAGTACTTCCGCCGCCAGCCCGATGTGCATTTGCCGCTGCTGTTGGGTGTGAACGATCCGTCGGTGAAAACCGAGTCCAGCCGCGCCATACAGTGGCGAGGCGCCGTGACCGAGTGGGTCGACATGACGGCCTTCGAGGTCCTGCTGGATGGCGAATGGGAAGAAGGCCAGCCGGTTCGCTTCCGCGCCGATACGCCGTTTGGTCCCGTGGCTGGCACTGGTCACGTCAGCGAAGTGGCCGACGAGTGGGTCGGCGGCGAGCGGCTGTTTCGCCACGAAATCGAGATGACGCGGTTCGATGCTGGCACCCGCATGAACCTGCAATCGCTGCTGGGCATCACCGAAACCGCCCGCATGCGTCGGGTGGTGCGGCATACGCCCAGCAAGCTGCATCCGGTGATGGCTCGCCCGTTGGGCATGGTGGCCGTGCCGGCGATGTTGCTGACAGCCAGCCTGATGCTGGTGTTTCAATACGCCTTCCAGGATTGGCTGTTGCTGGATCGCGTGGCCCGCACCCAGGTCGAACAGATTCGCCCCGAAGACCGCGAGCGGTTGCTGGCGATGTTCGATGCGACCATCGGCAATCCGCCCGACAACATCGCGCAACTGTACGGGTTGCGCAACGCCCTCCAAAAAGTGGGCGAGCAGGAGAAGGCCGACCGCCTGGCCGGTCCGATTCTGCTGATCGACCCGCTGGCGATCGATACGCAAATTGCCTACGCCGAGAGCCTGGCCGATCAGGGCAACCTGGCGGCGGCCCAGCGGGTGCTGGAGAACCAGGTCATTCCGCTGACCCGCGAACAGTACGAGCAGGCCTTCCAGGCGTTTCAAGAATCGCAGGCCAATGGCAGTTGGTATCAGGGCAACGCCGCCGCACATTTGGCACAATCGGCCGCCACCCGCGATCGCACCCTGTTGCTGGCCGCCCGCAACGCTTTGAACTTGCAGAATCCCACGCGCAGTCTGGAATTGTTCCGCGAGGTGGTGGAGCCCAAGCTCCGGGGTGGTCTGGAGGAGGCGGACACCGCGCTGGCCACTGAGTTTGCCGGCATTCTGTTGCAGAGTGGCGAGTCGGCCGAGGCCCTGGAGGTCTTGCGGCAAGTGCCCAGCACGCCGCAAAGCCTGGAGTTGTTGGCCGGTGCCGCCAGCATGCAGCGGGACTTTACCACCGCCGCCGAGGCCTATCGCACACTACTGGAAATGCGTCCCGATGACGATCAGGCGCTGCGGCGGCTGGCCGACGTGCTGAGTTGGGAGGGCGACTACACCAAGGCGATTGCCCTGTACCAGCGGCTGCGTCGCGAGCATCCCGAGGACACGCTGTTTCAACAGGAACTGCAAGAGCGACTGGGGCGGGTTTACCTGTGGAACGAGCAGTTTCCGCAGGCCCTGGACGAGCTGACGCCGCTGGTGGCCGAGGCCGACATCAGTAGCGATCTATGGGAAGACTTCCTGGACGCCGCCCGCGGCGTCGAGACCCTGTCCGACGAGCAGCGGGCCCAGTTAAACCGGCTGCGGCAGGCATCGGATCAGCTTGTCGATCAACGGCGGATGCCGCTGGTGACCCGCCTGGCCGATGTCGAAAACCTGCACGGCGATGCGGAAGCCGGTATCGCTCTGCTGGAGCAATACGTGGCGGTTCTGCCCACCGACAGCCCCGACGTACTGGTCATCAATCGCCGGCTGGCCGATCTGTATTTGCAGACCGAACGGCCACGGGACGCGCTGCGGATTTACGTGAACATGACGCCCGACGAGTTGGGCCTCGATGGGTTGCGGAAGATGGCCGCGGCGTACTTGATGGTGCAGAACTTCGAGAGCGCCCTGGACATTTACAAGCAGATTGTCGATCGCCATCCCGACGACCTCGACGCTCGCCGCTGGTTGGCCGATGTGTACAGTTGGCAGGGACAACACCTGCAGGCGATTTCCCAGTTCCGCGAATTGATCAAGCGCGATCCCGACAACACCTTGTACAAACTGCGGCTGGCGCAGGTGCAGTTGTGGGACGAGCAATTTCAGGCGGCGCTCGAGGGCTTTCAACCGTTGCTGGTGGCGGTCGATTACGAGGATCCCATCTGGCGCGACTATCTGGACGCCGCCGCCGGGGCCACCAGCTTGACCGACGAGCAACTGGCCACGGTCGATGCGGTCTTTGGCCAACGGGACGCCTTGCTGGAAGACGAGCGCTACGATCTGCTGAGCCGCCTGGCCGATGTGTACGCCACGCACGGACAGCACGAGCGGGCCTTGAGCCTGTTGAACGAGGTCCGAGAGCGCGGGGCCGAAGATCGCGAGATTCGGATCCGTCTGGCCAACGTGCTGGCCCAACTCGATCGGCCGGCCGAGGCCCTCGAGATGCTCGACGGCGTGGAACTGACCACCGGCGACAAGTACCTGCTGGCCGGCGTGTACGCCATGCTCAAGCGGTTTGACGAGGCCGTGGCCATCTACCGCGAGATCGTCGCCGATACACCCGACGATCCCCGGGCCCGGGAGTTGTTGGCCGATGCCTACTCATGGAACGAGGATCACACCACGGCCGCGCGGCTTTACCGCCAACTGTTGGAACGCGATACCAACAACCGTGGCTTGCAGCTCAAGCTGGCACGGACCTTGTTGTACGATCGCAAGTTTGACGAAAGCGTCGAGCGGTTCACACCGCTGATGGACCCCGAAAGCAACGATTGGACGCTGTGGCGGGATTTCGTCGACGCCGCGGCTGGTGCCCAGTCGCTGCGTCCGGCCACCCAGCGGATTGTGGATGACCTGGCGGCTCGTCGCGAGGAACTGCTGGCCGCTGGTCAGACCCGACTGGTGCGGCGTTTGGCCGACATCTACATCGAGCAGGCCGCCCCCGCCGACGCGATTGCAATTCTACAACGAATCCTGACCGCCGACCCCGAGGATCGCAACGCCCGGCTCCGCCTGGCCGACCTGTTGCACAACCTGGGCCGCTTCGATCAGGCCGAGATTCACTACAAGATTCTCATTCGCGATTCCGCCGAGGCCACCGCCGCACGGTCCCGATCCGGCCGTGGCGGCTCGCCATCGACGCGGCCCAGCGTCTCGGCGTCGAATGTCCTGGCCCCCTACCGAGCCCGAGCGAATCAGTAATTCAATCGGAAGCCGCAGGCGGGGGCCCGCAGTCGCCTTGTCCTAAGGCTGTCAGGGCGTCGCGGAGCAACTCGTACTCCTCGCGGCATTCGGGGCAGGCGGTCAGGTGCTCCTGCACGCGGGTCAAGGCTTCGCACAAGGTGCGTCCGGCCAATTCGGTTTCGGCGAATGCGGCCATCCGCTGGACGCAGTCGTCGCATTCCAGTTCGTGGTCGTGCGTCTGGGCGAGCATCTCGACCAGCGTTCGCGCGGCTTCAGGCGTGAGTTTCATACGCTCCTCGTGAGCCGTTAACAAGAGAACACCGCGCACACATCGGCGGCGGAATAGCCCGCGGCCTCCAGCCCCTGTTTCAGTCGCTTCCGTGCGTCGTGCGTCAGCTTGTAAATCGCGTTCCGATTGCTGCCAGTCTTGCGGGCGATCTCTTCCAGCGGCATTCCGCCTAACTCGGCCCGCAGGGCCACGCGCTGCTTGTCGGTCAGCACGGTTTCAATCAAGGTGTTGAGCTGTTGCAGAATCGCCTTGCGTTCCACCAACACCTGCGGGCGAGTCAGCGGATCGTCGGGCGGTTCGTGCGCGTAACCGGGTCGTTCGGCGGCGGCTTCCAGCGAGACATCTTTCCAGCGTTGTCGACGAAGCTCGGTGATGGCCGTCCGTACGGCGATGGACACCGCCCAACTCATGAAGCGGCTCTCGCCGCGGAAGTCGTCCAGGTGGGCCAGCACCTTGACCAGCGACTCCTGGACGACGTCTTCCAAAAAGCTGGGATTGGCCATCCCCCGAGCCGCCAGTGCCACGGTCAACCCTTGCATCAACTGCGCCCGCAAATCGGTCAGGGCCGCATCGCGGACCTCGCCAGTGGCCCGCAAATCGGCCAACCAGCGAGAGTTGGAACGGCTGTCGGATCGGTCCACCACGGCAGTTGCGATCCTTCAAGAAGAGGGTTGGCCCCGTCGCCGCCCGCCGGGCAATCCTGCCCCACATTCTACCCAGCTTCTGGTCGATGACCATGGACGCGGCGGCATGGGTCTTGGGGGATGCCCATGCTGTGGCCTGAGCGGCCACCCGGCATTTTGTGTGATATTCGCCTTGATTTATGTGATATTCCGGGTAGCATTTGACGAAGACTCCCAGAGGATCGTTCGGGGAAGAAGGATGGGACCATCTCGAGACCAAGACGAGGGATCGCAACTCAGCGGATCGTATTGGGTGCGGTGCCTGAAGAGTAGCTTGCAGGATGCTCACCGACTCTTCCCCCATCGTATACGAGATCGCTTCAAGCTCAGGCGGCAGGCGTTAAAGTTGCGGTACTGGCCCACCCAGGATCCGACGGACGAAGGAGGCCACCTGCTTGATTTGGACTGGAGCTGGATCGAGGCCGCTCGTGGTCTGCGGATTGGCGAATTGCGGATCCGTGACAAGATTGGTGATCACGACAATTTGCGAATCATTTTTTGGGTGCCGAATCGTCAGTTGGAAACAGAGCCATTACCAGTGATCTGGATCCTCAGCGTCATGCAGAAGAAAAGAAATGACTTTACAACCCAGAATATCAGTGTCTTTAAGGCCCGGCGACGTCTCGTCATGATTCGGCATTATGGTGAGTGATACCGCGGCAGTTGGCTTGCTAATCCTATTGAGCCCAGTCAGAGAACAGGCGTCCGATGAGCACCGCACCCATTCAGGATTCGTTCGACCTGATTCGCATTCTGCGTGCCTTTCTTGAGTGTGACGCGCAGGTCCAGCAGGACATCGCGGAAATGATTGCCATTTGTCAAAGCGACGAGGCCGACGAGCAGGACAAGCACATGGCATCGCTGACCATCGCGGAAGCGCTCTTCCCGGATCACGCGGAAGGAGTCCTGGGCGTGGATCTTGCCAAGTGTGACGCTTACGATGTGGAAACCACACCTGAAGCGCAGTCGATCCGCGACGAGATGGACTGGCAAGAGACCACCTTCGCCGAGCGATTGCAGCAAGCCATGATGCTCCGCGGGCTGACCCAATTGGAACTCGCCCAACGAGCGGGTGTCGGCCAACCGGCAATCTCGAACATGCTGCGTCGCAACTGCCGCCCGCAACGCCGGACGGTCCAAAAACTCGCCGCGGCGCTTGAGGTCGAACCTCACGACCTGTGGCCCTTCGACGATTGAACCGCGGGGAGTGTGTGGCCCTGTTCGAGGACATTCGCGGGGATTGGCAAGGAGATTTGACCTTACCAAACGCTGTGAAAGCGAACGGACCGTCGCAGATGCTTCGAGAACGGCAGGCGTTCTCAAACACTGGTGGACAAGGCCACGCTCCCGATCGTCACGATCGGTCGATCTTCTTGATCGCCCAGTCGGCGTAAGAACGCACGCTGCGATTGGCGTCGTCGCTGCGGATGGTGCGGAGCCTGTCGAGGGCTTCGCGGGCGTCGGGTCCGATGGTGCCCAGCGCGGTGGCGGCCCAGATGCGGACGTGGCTCTTCTGGTGACTCAAGAGCCCAATCAGCGGCTCGATCGCTTCGGCCCCGGCGTGGGCCAAACCGCGTGCGGCGGGTTCGTGAATGGCCGACTCATCCCGGGTGATGGCCTCGGTCAGGGCGTCAATCCCCGGCGGCCCCATGGTGGCCAGGGCCTTGGCGGCGGCTTCACGCACCGGCGCCCGACCGCTTTCCAGGCTGGTCACAATCGTGGCGATGGCTGGCTCGGCCTTGGGTCCCATGCGGCCCAGGGTCTCGAGGATGCCCAGGCGTTGCCGCTCGCTGGGGTCTTTTTCAATCGCCTCCAACAGGGACAACAGCGCCGGCGTTCCGAGTTCGGCCAGCGACTCGCCCACCACCCGACGCACACCCGCTGACGAATCGCCCAGCCGGGCGACCAGGACGGGCACAGCCGGCAGGGCCGCGGGGCCCAATTGCTTGAGCGCGTCGGCAGCCACCGCGCGTGACACCGGCTCGGCCGCATCGAGTCGCGCAACCAAGGCCGGCACGATGGTCTCGCCCCGGCGGGTGACCTCGCGCTGCACGGCTTCGCGGACAAACGCCTCTTGCGATTCCAGCTTGATGACCAGCTCTTCGGGCCCCAGTTCCGGCAACCGCTCGATCGTACCTCGGGCCACCAGCGCCGTGCGAAGCCGGGCCTGCGAGGCCTCGTCCATGGCGTCGGCCGCTAAGGTCACCTGGCGGCGAATATGCGGGAGATCGTGTTGCAGGGAGTCGACCAAATGCTCGACCGCGCGGGGACCAAAGCCCACCAGTACGCTACGGGCCGCAGCGTGAACCTGAGGATCAGGATCCAGCAGGGCCGCACCGACCAGGTCCAATACCTCGGGCCCCAGGGCAATCAGGGCCCGGGCGACTTGCTCGCGGACAAACTCGTCGGGATCGGCCAGCCGATTGATCAGCGGCCCGGCGGCCGGCGTGGCCCGCGTTCCTAACAGGCCCAAGGACCGGGCAGCCCCGCTACGCGCCCGAGGCGAAGCACTCTCTAACGCGGCCACCAACGGTCCCAAGGCCGAATCGCCCAGGGCCGCCAGGCTGATACTCGCCTGAGCGCGAACGCTGGCCGAATCGTCTTCCAAGGCGGCCAACAAAGCGGGCATGGCCGCGGCGGCTTCGCTGGGAAACTGCGTCAGCAGTTGGACACTCCGCAGCCGCACGATTTCGTCGTCGTGATTCAAACCCTCAACCAAGGCAAACACCGAGGTCCCGCCCAAGCGCACAAGCTGCTGGGTGGTCGCCTGCACGACCCGAGGATCGGAATGCCCCAGATGTCCCAGCAACTCGACCGGCAGCGAGCTGGCTTCAATCGTGCGGACCAACTCGGCCACATGGCTTTCGCGGGCGAACAGGGCTTCCAGGTCCAAGCGGACTTGCCGCTCGAAGCCTTCGTCCAGCGGCCAACGAACACGGCGGACTACGCCCTCGGCGTCGGTTAGCAGCAGCATCGGCACGGCGGGAATCGACCAGGCGGTCTCCAGCCGGTTGGGAGCCGTGAAGCCGGGGAACCGCGTGAGCTGATGACGCGCCATCCACGGGGCCATCAGATCGCGGCGGACCCGGGGCATGACCACAATGACCTCGACATTCCGCTGCCAATAATCGACGTGGACTTTCCGTAACACCTCGGCCGCGGTGGCCGAGCTTTCCACATCGGGATGGGCAATCAGCCACAGGGCCGGTTTGCTCAACAGATCCGAAACGTCGCTCGCCCGACCGTCCGGCCCGGCCAGCCCCTGTTTGTCCAGGGGAAGCGGTTGCCCGATCAAGGGATGCGACGACCAAACGTCCAACTCCTGGGCGAAGGTCGTTTTCGACACCAAGCCGCTGGCGGCGGGGCCGCGGAAGGCGGCGGGATCGATCTCGTCGAAACTCCGCCAGTCCAGCCACTCCCGGGTGGTCACCAACTTGGCCGGTCCGGTCCGTTTCCGCCCCACGGCTGCCGGCGGAATCAGCGGCAAGGGGTCGATCCGCTCAATCTGCTCGATCCGCGGTTGATCCTCGGCGGCAATCCAAAGCTCGACGCGGCGTTCGCCGGAAGTTAGCTCCAGCCGGAAGTAGACCTCGCCGTCCTGCGTGCGGCGTCCCAGGTAGCGGGCGTGCGCGTAGCCCTCCAGAAACTCCGCACGATCGCGAGCGCTGGCCATGCGCAAAGCGTCCAACGGGATCCGACCCGAGGTCAGGTGCAGTTCGGCATCGTCCAGCAGATCGATCGCCCGCTCCCTGGCGTCACCGCTGGTCACGACGGCGGGATCGCGGAACCCAATCCACTGTTGATTGCCGTCGGTGGTGGCAAACGTCCCTTGCTGCGGACCGGCCAGGCACTCCACGGCCAAGTGGTCGGGGCCTTGGCGTTGGACTTGCCACAAGGACTCTTGTGTGAAGCTTTCCAAGTCCCGCGGCCAGCGTTCCAGCCGCCGGACCTCGACGGTCCAATGGGGATGCTCCTGATAAAAGTCGATGACCCGATCGATCAGCTCTTCGGGCGTTTCGGGCTCGGGGGCGAGATTCGACTCCCGCTCGGGCCGGGTACGAAACCCGCTCTCGTCGCCATCGCCACCCGTCGAAATGGCGGGACGGCGATTGCAGCCGGCGACCAACGCCGCCAGGATGGCGAATCCAATCCACACCCGAGCACGCCAGAACCAGCGGTGCATCGAACCACCTCCAGAATCATCGATCAGCAAGATTCCCGCCGCGGCTGGCGTCGCACTTCGACGGCCGCCCCACGCCGAGGGAGTATGTTTAGGGCGATACGGGACCCACGCCATGATTTGGTCGGCCCCCGAGCGCGGAACCGCGCCCCATCAGACTTTCTTATCCTTCATGCATACTCGCCTTGCCGCGGGATTGCAATGAACATCCCTTCGGGCGATGGGCCCACCACTGGGCTCATCGCCCGCGGTCGGATCACTCGAAGTCGTAGACCGTGACCGAAATACCTTGCTGAATGAGCTGCTTCTCGATCAACGGTTCGATCTGGTCCCAGGAGCCGCCCGCCAATCCGCAGCCGATGCGGGGCATGTGAACCGAAGCGTCCCGCTGAGCCGCTGCCTGGGCCAAGGCCGCCAGACAGCGATCCACCGCCTCGTAGCGAATGGGCGGCACACCATCGATGGTCCGCACGTCCCGTTGGCCCACCATATTGGCGACCCACAGATCCTCCTCGACGGGTACAAGCTGTACGGCACCCAGGCCAAAATCGTTCGTCCCCCGCTCGCGATGCCAGTCGCGGTAGGCTTGCTCGGGCTGGGGCCAACGTTTTGACAGGGCCATCACAAAGCCTTTTCCCCACCCGCCAATGTCGTTGCAGATGTGCGCAATGATCTTGGGTTCCTCGCCCTGCGGGGCCGTCGCATCGCCTCGGACATAGGCAATTGGTTCGGGTGTCTGGCCCATGAAGAAAACCTCCGGGACGGCGTGTGCGATGGCGTGGGTCGGCCCATGCGGCGCACTGGCCAGCACGTCAACAGGCCGGCCCTGATGGAAGCGGCGTAGCTTCATGCTACCCATCCCGGCGAACGATTTGAAACGGATCTGGTCGCCCCGGTTTCGTTTTCCACAGGTGCAGCCATCAGCAGTCGGCAAGCACGAAAAGCACCGCCAGGCCGCGAGGCGGGCCTTGGGAGCCACACCTCGCGATGCCTGACGGGCCCTCCGGCCAGGAGGATCCAGCTCGGGTCGCTCGGTCGCCAGACCGCTCGCCCGGAATGGACGCATGAGGGGAATTTTGGAGAGCGTGGCCCAGGGCTCGACCTGTCGCATGGGCCCTACCCGGACTATCGGGCCGGGGCGTGACACGTCTGGTCACACAGACTGGGAAAAATCCCGCGACTTTTCGGATTGGTCGAAGTTGGCGGTCCACCGCGGGCGATCGTCGGGCCTCAGGCGGGCTTCACAACGGCCAGAAGGAAGGTGGGATTGAGGGCCTCGAAGCGGATGCGATCAAGCTGGCTGGTGCCGCGGGCCAGGTTGATCATCCACAGCAGGGGATCGGCTCCCAGCCGGGTGAGCGCCTCGTGGCTGTCGGAGACTCCATCGAGCGAGGCCAGATGGCATACCAAGCGTCCGCTGGGCTTGAGCCGCGGATACACGGCTTCCACCAGTTGCGTGATCTCGCGACCGGTGCCGCCGATGAACACGCTGTCGGGGTCGGGCAAATCGGCGAAGGCCTCCGGTGCGTGCCCCTGCACGGCGTGCAGATTGCCAACCTGAAAGCGTTTGGCATTCTCCAGGATTAGGGCGTGGTCCTCGGGATCCATCTCAATAGCAAACACCCGACCCTCGCGGGCGATGGCGGCGGCTTCGATCGAGACGCTGCCGCTTCCGGCCCCCACGTCCCACACCACACTGGCCGGCCCCAGGTCCATTTCGGAGAGGGCCATCGCCCGCACTTCGGACGGGGTGAGCAAGCCGCGTTTGGGTTTGCTTTGAAAGAAGGCGTCGTCGCGGTTGCCAAACAGGCGTCGGCCGCGGGCCTCGATCGGGCGATCGGGCACATCGGGCTTGCGGACCAGAATCATGCAGTTGAGCGGGGCGAAGCTCATCTCGGCCAGGTCGCTGAGCTCGCCCTGGGTGACCCGCTCGTCGGGGGAACCGAGGTTCTCGCAGACATAGCCGAAGAAGTAGTCGACCCCGTGGTCCAGCAATCGTCGGGCGACGACCGCGGGCGTGGCCTGATCGCTGGTGAACAGGCCCACTTTCTCGGCCCCACGGATGCGATCCAGCACACTTTCTAACGGGCGACTGGCCAGATTACTGAGGTAGGCTTCCTCCCAGCTTTCTTTCACCCGCGCGAAGGCCAACTGCATGCTGCTGACATGCGGAATGACGTCGAAGCGGTCTTTGCCGAGACGATTGCAGAGGTAGCGGGCCACGCCATAGAACAGCGGGTCGCCACTGGCCAACACGACCAACCGCTGGTTGGCAAAGCGTTCGATGGCCGCGACGGCCTCGTCCAGGTCGCCGCCCAGCGTGACCCGACGTTGTTGGCCCGGCACGGCGGCCAGGGGGCGATCGGGTCCGATCAGGACCTCGGCCTCGGTGAGCAGTTTCTGGGCCTGGGCCGAAAGGCTCGGCCAACCGTCATCGCCGATCCCAACAATCGGGATCCTTGCGTCTGTCATGAGTCGGGGATGTGTTTCCGGAGGTCGGTCAGGTCGCCGGACGGCTTGTCGGCATTGGGTAACAGACTACCGTGTTCGTCCCACCGAGCCCAGACGCCCACTTTGACGCCCCGGGTGTATGTGCCCTTCGACGCCATCTGGCCATTGGCATGCCAGGTGACCCAGGGGCCATCCTTGCGGCCTTCGACGTATTGGCCCTGCACCGACATCTGGCCATTCTCGAACCAACTGGTCCACTCGCCGTGCGGGGTGCTTCGACGATATTCGCCACGGAGCTTGGGCTGTTGGTTGTCGAACCAAAAATCCCACAGGCCGTCGCGGACACCCCCTTGGAAGCTGCCTTCGCTGAGCTTGACGCCGGCCGAGTTGTACTGGACCCACAGGCCCTGTTTCTTGCCGTCCAGGTATTCGCCTTCCATCTCAAGCTGGCCGTTGCGGTACCAGCTCAGCCACCGCC
>JBJHDE010000067.1:0-8697 GCA_050486385.1 Planctomycetales bacterium
GCACTCGGAAGGGTACAACCAGATTTGCAAACGGAATGAACCACCATACCACCGACATCGTGGGCGTGTATTCCAACCGATCGCCCGTTAGGGTCCAGGCGTTGGCATTGGTGCGATACATCCACATCATCGCAGCAATGGCCGAGATGAACAGCACCACCCCCTGAATCACCTGGATCGTGGCCGCAACCAACATCCAGTCGCCGAGGACCACGAGGGGCCGGGCCGCATGCGGCAGCGTGGGGCCAACGACCAGCCAAATGTGAACGACTACGGCCGTGTAGGCCATCACCAGCAATATCATGATACCCAAGCCGCATACGGTCACATTGGCCCGGAGCCGCGCCGAGCGATACGTATGCAAGACTTGCCCCGACCCGCCCGGTGCCACTTGCGGCAGTTCCTGGGGACTGGCATAGGGATTCTGGTGATCGTCAAAGTCGAAGCGAGACATGGGTAGAGACTCGGTCTGTTTAAGGAAGTGAAATCAACGAAATCGCTCGGGGAATGGATCGGAACCTTGGGGCGCTGCACTTCACTGAGCCAACTCACGCACCAGACTCGGCCAGATTGCGCTCAGAAAAGGCTTCCTGTGCGGTGGTGACCGTACCGACCATGTAGATGATCGCCAAAAACTTGGCAATCGACACCAGAGATAACGCTCCGTCAGCGGTTGCCAACTCGAGGAACTGAGCGGTACTTTCAAGCTCGTGGTAGACAACCTGCACGATCCTCACTCCGAAAAGGTCAGCCAAATGCAATATCCAGAACGCCAAGACGAAACTCGGCATCGACGCTTTTCGCCAGTCGCTGGTGGAGGAATCCGTCATACTTGCACGAGCGATCTCGGACAGGGCCCAGAACGGCATAAACAGGGTCACGATGGGAATAAACCACAACACAATCGCCCAAGTGGGCGTGTAATCCAGATTCTCGCGGGTCAGAGCACGAGCATTTTGGTTGGCACGGTACGTCCAGGCCATCAAAGCGACGAACATCACAACATGGGAAATAATTCGCCCGTAATCGACAACAATCGTCACCATGAACCAGGGTCCCAGCATGTCCTTAAGCTCGCCCTCCTGGGGCAGTGTCGGACCCATGACGCACACCAACTGAATCATGACCAGGATATTCAGCATCGCAAACATCAGGGCAATGGCCGCCGCCACAGTGAGCACAAAGGCCCTGGTCTCCGCGGAGCGATACTTCAGTGGAGCGCTGAGCGAAGCCGTGGAAGTGGTGGATTCCGGCGGCGGCAGCTCCTGGGGACTGGCATAGGGATTCTGGTGATCGTCAAAATCGAAGCGAGACATCGTCTTTCCCAAGGATTCATGGATGCGGCCTGCCGAACGAACAGCCTGCCCCTCGGAACGTTAAAAAACCACGGTATCGACGGGGGACTGCTGTTGGTTCTTGAGATCGAGCGGGTTCCTTTGCTCAAGCTGGTCGGCGAAGCGGCCCACGGCCATGACCATCCCGCCCAGGACCAGCACCGACCAGATGAGCGCCGCGGCCATCGAGAGGGACTGCCAGGCGACTCGTTCGGCTTGCGGGACCCAGCCGGCCCACAGCTCCAACAGAACAATCAGCAAACCGCCCCCGAACAGCAGGCTCCAGAACGCCGGGCCGGTCCGGAAATCCACCGCGCGTCCCAGCGCTTGGGCGTTGGCCCCCAGACGCCAGCGGATCCCAAGCACCAGGGCCACGATCACCACCGCTAGGGTCAATAGTAGGCCGGCGAAGACCACAAGCTCGGGGCCTTGCGCCGAGTGCTCCCAGGCCCGTTCAGGATCAAACTGGCGGGGTCCGTTGAGGGTGGGACGGTTTGGGTTGAGAGGTAGCAGCAGCAGCACGCCCGCCAGCACCAGGTAGGCGACGGCCAGCAGCCCCACGAGGCTCAACAGGTGGTCTACCCGACGACACGCCGCCCGAGGCTCTTCGGGGCTGCAACCCTGGTAGGGATTGGCGCCACCATCGAAGGCGATGGGTTCTTCGGTGTCGGGCGAAGTGGCGTCCTGGCGGTTCACTCGGCTGCCCCAGGGGGAGTCGATTGGACCCACCGCGAGGATCGCCCGCGATGAGCCGCCGTACTGAGAAACGTGCCCGGCGCGGTCGATTGGGACCGCGCCCCCAGTGCCTCGGCGAGACGTTACGGTGCGTGGGGCGACCACCAGGAAGTGGGGCACGCGAGCATCTCTCCGATGAGGGGGTTGCTTGAGTCTAGCAAACGCGGGAGCAAACACCACCGCATCGGGCGAGAAAATCTAGCCGCCTGGGCCACGCCTAGTGGCGGCTGTTCCAGATCGTTAAGTTGTTAGGGTGTGGATCGCCTATCTCACCGGCAACCCAAACGCGATGTCCGACGAGACCCAAGTTCAAGGATCCGACGAGCGCGAGCTGGCTCAGCGACGGAGCCTCATCCGTGTTCGGCCGCCCACGGAAGTTCCCGGCTACGATGTCGAGCGATTTCTGGGGGCCGGCGCCTACGGCGAGGTATGGGTCGCGGTCGATCGCAACACGGGCCGGCAGGTGGCCATCAAGTACTACACCCACCGGGGCGGTGTGGACTGGTCCCTGCTGAACCGCGAGGTCGAAAAACTGTTGTTTTTCGTGACCGATCGCTACGTGGTGCAGTTGATCAAGGTGGGTTGGGACGCCGACCCGCCGTACTACGTGATGGAGTTCCTAGAGGACGGCTCGCTGGAGGACCGCTTGCTGGCCGGATCGCTGCCGGTGGCCGAGGCGGTAAGCCTGTTCCGCGGTGTGGCCGTGGGTCTGACGCATGCCCATGGTCGCGGAGTGCTGCACTGCGACCTCAAGCCCGCCAACGTGCTGTTGGCCAGCGATGGCGAACCCCGCCTGGCGGACTTTGGGCAGAGCCGCCTGACCCACGAGCAGACGCCCGCCTTGGGCACGCTGTTTTACATGGCCCCCGAGCAGGCCGATCTGAGCGCCGTGCCCGATGCTCGCTGGGACGTGTACGCGCTGGGGGCGTTGCTCTATCGCATGTTGGTGGGCGAGCCCCCGTTTCGCACTGCCGAGCTGAGCCAACGGCTCGAGAACTGCGAATCGTTGGAAGAACGGCTCGAGACCTATCGCAAGCTGATTCGCCAATCGCCCAAGCCCACCGCCCATCGTAAGGTGGCCGGGGTGGACGCGGCCCTGGGCGACATCATCGACCGCTGCCTGGCCATCGATCCCCGCAAGCGGTATCCCAATCCCCAGGCCGTGGTCGATGCCTTGCAACTGCGGGCCATGCGTCGCGCTCGGCGTCCGCTGTTGGTGCTGGGGGCCCTGGGGCCGGCGCTGTTGCTGTTGGTGATGGGCCTGTTTGCCTGGGCCAGTTTCGATGTGGCCATTGGCGAGACGACCTCGGCCCTGACGCATCGGGCGTTGGAGAGCAATCGCTTTGCCGCCCGCTTTGTGGCCGAGACGGCCGCCCGCGACATCGACCGGCGCTGGCGGATTCTCGAGACCGAGCAGATCGCCCTGCAGCCGATCTTGCAGCGGGTCCGCGAGACGCTGGCCACCCGCACGCCCGGCTCGCCGCAGTGGCATTCGGCCGTGGCGGGGCTGCAAACGTGGCTGGATCGTCGCTACTGCCGGTACAACACCGGCGAGGTGTTGGCCTCCAGTTGGTTCATTACCGACGAGAAGGGATGGTCGCTGGCTCGCAGCCCACGGCCGGAACCCTCGACCGATACCGTGGGGCAGCGGTTCGCCCACCGCGACTACTTTCACGGTGTGGGCGAAGAGTTTGCCAAGGACGATCCCCGTTGCGACGAGCTGACGCCGGTGAGTCGACCCTATCGGTCGCAGGTGTTCATCAGCGGTGCCAGCAACCGGCGGATGGTCGCCTTCAGCGTGCCGATTTTTGCCGCCGCGGACGACGACTCCGACGAACGGGCGATTCAAGGCGTGCTAGCCATGACCGTCGAGCTGGGCACTTTCGGCGAGATGCGGGGCACCGGCGGCCAGCAGGACCGGGCGCGGCAGGTGGCGGTGCTGGTGGATCTGCGGAGTTCGCGGGCTGGACCGCCGGGGCTGATTTTGCAGCATCCGTATTTGGAGAGCCAGGCCTTCTCGGCCGGCGCAGACCCTTGGGGCCCGATGCTGGCCGACTACTGCCGCCGGGTCGCCCGACGGGGCCAGGACGACGCGCAGCCGCGGTTGGAGGGCGTCGACGCCGTGGGCATGAAGCCCCTGCCCACCGTGCGGCTGGACGACGAGGAACTGGCCCTGGCCTTGGACCTGGCCAGTGATCGCGAACGCTCGCTGGTATTGGATGACTACCATGACCCGTTTGCCGAGATGGCCCCCGACCGCTACGGCGGGCGTTGGCTGGCGGCTTTTGAGCCGGTGGTCATCGATGGTCGGGGCGACGCCGCGGGCAGTGTCGACTGGTTGGCCATCGTCCAGGAGCGCTACGACGCGGCGAATCGCCCGGTGGCCGATTTGCAAAGCTCGCTACTGTGGCGAGGCGTGGCCGCCCTGGGGGTGCTGGTCTGCGTGCTGACCGGCATCTGGGGCTTTGTGATGTGGCTGCTGAACGATTCGGCCCGGAGTGGCCTGCTAGGTGGCTTCCGCGTCCGTGCGGGGCTGGCCTCCGAGCCCGGCATCAGCCAGCGGTTGTCAAGCACCAGCCTGCCCAGCAGCCGCTCGACTGGCACCACGCCTTCGGCCAAGGAATAGCGGCAACCCGATCCCTCAGCCAAGCACGGGGCCGAGGGCCTCCAGGGCGGGTTCGTGGAGCAGGCCGTTGGAGACAAGAATGCCTTGGTTGTTCTCCAGGGCTCGGCCTTGGGCAAAGTCCAGAGCGCGGCCGTACACGTCGGTGGCCCGACCACCGGCCTCGGTCACGCACAGGGCGCCCGCGGCGTGATCCCAGATCTTCTCGCGATACGCGGGGTTGGCACTCGGCGGAAAGCGGACCAACAGCTCGCCCGCCCCCAGGGCCATCAAGGCGTACTTGGCCTGACTGTCCAGCTTGAGCGGTGGCTTGACCAGTCCCAACGTCGCCTGGAACCGCTCCATCAGCGCCGGATCGGTGTGCCGCGACTCGTAAGACCCCAGCAGTCGAGCGACACCCGGTGCGGTGCAGTCGCTGACCCGAGCCGGCCGCCAGTCGTCCAGGTCGTTCAGCGGGGCCACCCAGCAGCCTTCGCCCACGGCGGCCAGCATCAAACAGCCGGTCCCGCCGACTTCGGCAACCCCTTCGGCCGTGACGTGGGGACATCCCAAGACGCCCAGGCGAACCTGGCCCTGCTCGATGTGAGCCAGGGCCGTGACATACTGCTCGCGACGCAGAAAGCCCCGCGTGCCGTCGATGGGATCCAGCGTCCAAAAGCGTTCGCCCGGCGAGGCCCCGCCCCGATCGACCCAATCGCAGACGCCCTCGGGCGTGGCATCGGGCTGAACCGCCCGCACAAAGTGGACGACTTGCTCCAGGGTCGTGGCCTGATCTGGCGTGCGGAGTTCGGCGGCATCCTCTTCGCCCACCAAAGCGGCCTGGGCATCCCAGGCGGCCAGTCGGGCGGCCACGATGGCCTGGGCGGCAAAGTCGCCCACGGTCACCGGCGAGCGGTCGCTTTTGGTCAGGCCCTCGGAGACCAACTCGGCCTGCATGTGGCGGACCAGTTCAATCGCCTCGGCCACGGCCTGGGTGGCAAACACGACCTCGGGCCGCGAGAAAAGTTGCGTCATGGGACCACGGGGCTGGGGCCAAACGGAATCACTGCGGCGACCGGGGATTCACGAGCGGGGATTCACGACCGGCCGACCAATCGAATAGTACGTGATTCCGTGCTGCTGCATCAGGTCCAGCGGGTAAAGATTGCGGCCATCAACAATGACCGGCTGATTCATCCGGCGCTTGATCTGCCGGAAGTTCGGCTGCCGAAACTCGTTCCATTCGGTCAGAATCGCCAAGGCATCGGCCCCCTCGACGGCGTCTTCCGGCGTCAGGCAGTAGGCCAGGCGATCACCATACACGGCCCGCACATTGTCCATGGCTTCGGGGTCATGGACCCGCACAATGGCCCCGGCTTCGAGCAACTGGTCGACCAGCACCAGGGCGCTGGCCTCGCGGATATCGTCGGTCCGCGGCTTGAAGGCCAGGCCCCACACGGCAATGGTCTTGCCTTGAAGCTGGCCGTCGAAATGCTCGTCCAGCTTGGCATAGATCACCCGCTTCTGCCGGTTGTTCACGGCATCGACGGCGGCCAACAGGTGCGGTTCCAATCCGTGCCGCCGGGCGGTGGCCTGCAGGGCGCGGATGTCCTTGGGGAAGCAGCTCCCGCCATAACCAACGCCGGGGAACAAGAACTGAAAGCCGATCCGCTGATCGTGGCCGATGCCGCGGCGGACGTCATTGATGTCGGCCCGCATCTTCTCGCAGTAGTTGGCCATCTCGTTGATGAAGCTGATCTTGGTGGCCAGCATGCAGTTGGCCACGTACTTGGTCATCTCGGCGCTCTCGGGGCTCATCACCAAGAAGGGATTCTCGGTCCGCAAGAACGGGGCATACAGTTGATGCAGCCGTTCGCCGACTTCGGCCGAGCGGACTCCCACGACCACGCGATCGGGCTTGGTGAAGTCATCGATCGCGGCCCCTTCTTTCAAGAACTCGGGATTGCTGGCCACGTGGCACTCGCGACCGGTGAGTTCCCGGAGCCGCTCGTAAAGTAAGGTGTTGGTGCCCACGGGCACGGTGCTTTTCACAATGGTGATGGCTTCGGCCGGCAACAGCGGAGCCAGCCCCTCGACGGCCGACCACAGATACTTCAAATCGGCATCGCCCTCGGGTGTTTCGGGCGTACCCACGGCCAGAAACACCATGTCCACCTCGGGCATGGCCTCGGCCAGATCGGTGGTGAAGTGCAATCGCTGTTGCTTCCGATTGCGAAGCACGATCTCGCTCAGACCGGGCTCGTAGATCGGAATCTCGCCGTGGTTGAGCCGCTCGACCTTGGCGCGGTCGATGTCCACGCAGGTCACATCGTTGCCGCTATCGGCCAGGCAGGCCCCGGTGACCAGTCCCACGTAGCCGGTCCCAATCATAGTGATCTTCATTGTGTTGCGTTCCTTGCAGTCAATTCGTGTGCCGGGCCGCCGCAGGCGGAGAACCGCTGTTTCCACCACTCCAGGGCGTCTGCCACGGTCCGTTCGAGGCAAATTTCGGGTTGCCAACCCAATGCCCGCAACCGGCCGACATCGGCAATGGGCTCGTGGATGCGGCGGGGGTTGGTTGTCTCAATCAACCGCCCCTGAGCCTCCAGCTTTACCAGCTTTTCCGCAATTTCACCACTGCAACTTGCCTGCCCACATCCCACGTTGTAAGCCTGACCGGCCTGCCCCTGCTGGGCCACCACGCGGAAGGCCCGGGCGGCATCGCGGACGTCGCCCAGATCGAGCCAGGCCTCGCCGGTGCGAATGGCCAGCGGAGTGCTCGCGGGCGTCTCGGCCAATTGACGAGTCCACTGGCCCAGCATGGTGCGATCGGGTTGGCCGGGGCCGCCCTGATGGAAGAGCCGACACACCACCCCGCCGCGGTCGATTCCCAGGCGTTCGGCCGCCAGCTTGGTTTCGCCATAGGGGTTGTTGGGCCCCAGCGGCCAAGTCTCGTCCACGGTCGCGCCCTCGGAGGAGTCCCATTGATAAACCCGGCAACTGCTGGCAATCACCACCCGAGCCCCACCCCAGCGATGGCCAGCGGCGTCGAGGATCCGCCGGGTGCCTTCGACATTGATATCCCACGCCAGAGACGTTGGCCGCGAGGTGCCGCAATCGGCCGGAATGCTCAAGGCCGCCAGGTGGAACACCACCTCGGGGGCGAACTCGACGATGGCTCGCTCGGCCGACAGGTCCCAGTCTTGGCCCAGATCCAGGCGAACCAGCGGCACCCGCTCGGCGACCGCATCGCCGGTTCCATAGGGCCAACCGCCACTGCGAACAATCCCCAGCACCGCGTCGCCACTGGCCACCAGGTGCTCGGCCAGATGACGACCCAAAAATCCGTTGGCTCCAGTAATGACCGCTCGCATCGGCGAAACTCTCCGTGTGGGGCGGGTGTCGAATGCCACAAGGCATCACACGCTGGGCGGGCCGAGGGTTCCCGAAATCGCCGCGGCGGCCCAGAATACCGGTGCTGGCAAAACTCCGGTGCTGGCAAAACTCTACGGGCAGCGGTTCCGTTTGCCCCCGTGGCGGGTGCTGCCCAAGACGGGGTGGTCGCATCGGCGCGCAGCGATCGATCGCCCAATGGGGGTCAGGATACGGGTTGGCCAGTTTTCGGTATAGCCGAGTTGTGGGATTCGCCCACGGCGGCTTGGAGTGATTCCAGGGGAAAGCCACGGTGCCCGAGCTACCCGAAGTCGAGACCATGCGTCGTGGCATCGCCCCGGTGGTGGGAGCCACCATCCTTAGCGCCGCCCGCGTCCGCTGCCGGCTGAAACCCATCACCTTGTCGCCCGGCTGGGCGAGCCTGAAACGGCGGATCGTCGGCCGAGCGATCACCGCCACCGAACGCCTGGGCAAGCGGGTCGTGCTGGTGCTGGACTCGGGCGATCGCCTGCTGTTTGAACCGCGGATGGCCGGCCTGGTGCTGATCGGCCCACCGCCCAACGCCACGCATCTGCGGCTGCGGCTGGAACTCAGCGGCGACGTGCCCGAGCTGCTGTACTGGGATCGCCGCGG
>JBJHDE010000067.1:8707-14194 GCA_050486385.1 Planctomycetales bacterium
GCTGTACACCGCCGGGGAGTACGACCAACTGCTGGCCTCGGGTCACCTGGGACCGGATGCCCTGAGCGCGACAGGTCAGCTTCTGGCCGAACGCTTCGGAGCCACGGGACGGCCCATCAAGGTGGCCTTGCTCGACCAAAAGCTGCTGGCCGGCGTGGGCAATCTGTATGCGTCCGAGGTCCTGCATGCCGCCGGCATCCACCCGGGCGAAGCCTGCTCGTCGCTGGGCACGGACGATTGGCACCGGGTGGCCGAGTGCCTGCTGGCGATCCTCAACGAGGCGATTCGCTACGAGGGCTCGACCCTGGGCGACGGCACCTACCGCAATGCCCTGAATCAGGACGGCAACTACCAAAACCACCATCGTGTGTACGCCCGGGCGGGCCAAGCGTGCCTGAGCTGCACCACCGGCCACATTGTGCGGGTGGTGCAAGCTCAGCGAAGCACGTTCTTTTGCCCGCGGTGCCAACCGGCCCGTGGGCTGATCGCGACGTGAATCCGGCCGGCCCCGGGTTGGCGTTCCCCTGAACCTCTGGCCTAGGCGACGTCGGCGGTGGAGATTGCCTCGATCAGTTGCCGGCAAAATTGCGGCAAGTCGGCCGGTGAGCGGCTGGTGATCAGGTTGTTGCTGACCACGCACGGCTCGTCGACCCACATGGCCCCGGCGTGCGTCAGATCGGCACGGATGTTGGGATAACTGGTCAACATCCGTCCGTCGGCCAGACCGCTATCGATCAGGATCCATGGTCCATGACAAATGGCGGCAATCGGCTTGCCGAGGTTGTCGAAGCCCCGCACGAAATCCCAAACGACCTCCTGCGCACGCAGCGTGTCGGGGCTCCAGGTGCCACCTGGCAGCACCAGGGCGTCGAACTGCCGTGGATCGGCCGCCTTGAGATTCAGGTCGACCACGAACTCGTCGCCGCGATCAAAATGATGAAAGCCCTGCACGCTGCCGGCGTCGGGAGCCACGATCAGCACCTCGGCACCTTCGTCCATCAAGGTTCGACGTGGCTCGGTGAGTTCGACCTGTTCAAAACCGTCGGCCACCAAAATGGCAACCTTGCGCCCCTCCAATTGTCCGGACATTGCTATCCTCCTGGCTAGGATCCTCAAAGCATCATGACCCTCTCATGATGGAGCGTCCCAGGAGCGATCGCAACAATTCTCGCGGCTTTTCCGCCGGATTGGACCATCCGTTGGGAGACCATTCGCTCAGCCTCGGGGCTGGACCGCCTCAGGCGGCTGGCCCCATTTGCCATGAAACACAAAGTCCTGCAAGGGTTTACGTCGCCGGGGCGCCAGTTCCCGCTCGCGAAGCCCATCGGGCAGGTCCTCGGGCGAGCCCCGATAGCCAATCGCCAACATCACGATGGGTTCGTGCGTGTCGGGTATGCCGCAAACCTGCTTGGCCCGCTGCCGATCGAACCCGGCCAACATGTGCAGAGCCAACTCCAAGGCGGTGGCCTGCACCGAGAGGTTGCCCAGAGCCAGGCCCAAATCGTGCTCGGCGTGGGGATTGGGCTGCTGATTGTGCTCGAAGTGATTTCGCACCACGGCCAGCATCAGCACCGGCGCTCGAGCCGCCCATTGCCGATTGAAGGGCAGCAGGCATTCGGCCAGTTGGGCGTGAGCGGCGGGTTGCTCGCGGGTGGCCAACACCAGCCCCCACGGTTGGGCGTTGAAGCTGGAGGCCGCCCAGCGTGCGGCTTCCAGCAGGCTGCCAATCTTGTCGGCCTCGACCGGCGTTTCGGCAAACGAGCGGCTGCTCCAACGACGGCGAAGCAACTCGTGGATGGGAAACTCGGTCTCGGCATCCTTGTTGAATGGACTCATGGCGGGGCAATCGCGACGGGTGCGCTTGGGTCTTGGGCCAGGAAATCGGACAGCGGCCACCGGCCAAACCCTGCGGTGGCTGCCGAATTGTAGACGCGCGACGGCGGGCGGTTCAGGGCTCGAGGCGTTCCAGCCGCACGGCCTTGAGGTCCAGGGCTTCCTGGCCAGGCCGCTGGAGGCACCGCACGATCAGCTTGCCGCGACCGGCGGGCACGTCCATCTCGCCCAGGGTCCATTCGCCCCAGAGGTGGTCGTACACCTCCTTGCGGCCCAGGCGATCGCGGACGGGAAGCTGGCTGTTGTCGAAGGGCGTCTCCAACCGCCCAGTCAACTGGCTGCCATTGAGTTCTACGCGGAACTGGCCGCCGATGTTCTGCTCCGCACATCCATACAGCAAGGTGACTCGGTAGCGTCCGGGCTCGACGACCTGGACCTCCCAGGCGGGATAACTCTCGGTGCTGGTCCACTTGGTCACAAAGTCGTTGGCCCAACCGCTGCGGCCCATGTAGTCGATGCCCTCGCCCTGCCGGGGTTGCAAAAACGCTTCGTGTCCGGGCAGCGTGACAACTGGGGCCTCGGGATGCCCCAGCTCGCTGGGAATGGATTGGAAACCCGCTTGCGTGACATCGGCCGCCCACGCGCGGAGTTGCTGCTTCAAGTCGGCCAGCAGCTCGGGATGAGCCTCGGACACATCGTGCTGCTGACCGGGGTCGGCCTGCATATCGTACAGCCGCCACTGCTTGTTGAGCCGCACCAAGCGCCAGCGATCGGTCCGCGCGGCCACGCGATCGGGATCTTCGCCCGAAAGCTGTCCGCCCCAATGCGTCATCAACGTTCGTGCCGGCCAGCCGTCGGCCTGGCCTTTCAACAGCGGAACCAGGCTGCGGCCATCCCGGTCACGTTGCCGCGGATCCTCGACGTCGGCCAGATCCAAAATCGTTGGCAGCAGGTCAATATGGGCGGCAATCGGCTGAATCACCTGCCCGGCCTTCACGGCGGCTGGATAACGCAAGAAGCACGGCACACGGGTCCCGCCCTCGTCCAGCGAGCCCTTGCGGCCCTTCATGCCAGCGTTGTATCGGTCGCTGTTGGCGCCGTTGTCGGACAAAAAGATCACGATCGTATCGTCCGCCAGCTTGTGCTTGTCCAGCACCGCCAGCAAGCGGCCGATGTTGTCGTCGATGTTCTCGACCATCGCGTAGGCACAGGCCGTCGCGCGATCGGTGATCCTGGGGTCCGCGGTGTATTTTTCCCAGTACCGATCCGGCACCTGCCACGGCGTGTGCGGCGTGTTGTACGGCAAATAGGCAAACCAGGGACGATCGTGGTTGGCTTCTATAAACTCAATCGCATGATCGGTGAACACGTCGATAATAAATCCCTCACTCTCGATCCACTGACCATTCTTGATGAGCCTGGCGTCGTGATAATTGTTCCAATGCCCGCCGTTGAAGCCCACGAACTGGTCGAACCCCTGGCCCCGGGCGTCGTGCGGAAAGTGGGCGCCGTTGTGCCACTTGCCAAAGCAGCCGGTCGCATAGCCGGCGTCTCGCAGACACTCGGCCAAGGTGACTTCCTCGGCCCGCATCGTCTCGGCCGTGCGGGTGACTCCCCAGACACCGGTCCGCGGGTGATAACGCCCGGTGAGCAGCGCCGCGCGGGTCGGGGCACAGACCGGACTCACAAAGAAGCGATCGAACCGGGCGCCTTCGTCCGCCAACCGGTCGTGCATGGGGGTCTCGATCAGCGGATTGTCATGCGAACGGACATCCCCATAGCCCTGATCATCGGTGAGAATCAGCAGCACGTTCGGCGCCCGCGACGGGCCGTTGGCCGCGTCGGCCGAGGCCCGATCGTCGGCACGCGCCAGCGAACTGGCCACCACCAGCGCGAAGCAGGAGACCACGAAACCGCCAGTCCACGGGAAACAACGCATCGGCACAACCTGCAAGGCTTGAGACATCCACCGGGTGGGAATCCAGTCATTATGCAAGCTCGGCGGCGGCCCGGCAAACCCGCCGCAAGATCACCTCGAACGGGCCAGTCGCCCATCAGAGTTCGGCATCCGGCAGAATGGGTCCACTCTCGGGCAGCATGTCGGCCAGGGGACAGCCATCGCACTTGGGGCGCGGCTTGCAATGCCGATGGCCCACGGCGACCAGCAGCGCGTGATACTCGTTGAACAGCGGCACCTCGGCTGGCAAGGCCGATTCAAAATAATCCTGCAACTCGTCGTAGTCGATCTCCGGCTCGACCCAGCCGTGCCGCGTGAACACCCGATAGGTGTAAGCATCGATCACAAACCGCGGACGCTCGGCAGCGTACAGCACAATGCTGTCGGCCGTCTCGCGACCCACGCCATTGACGCTCAGCAGGTTCTCGCGAAGGCTCTCGGTGCCGTCGGTCAACAAGGCCTCCAGCGAGCCATCGTAACGGTCGTGGATCATGGCAAACAGGTTCCGCAACCGCTTGGCCTTCACACGATAATAGCCCACCGTGCGAATCGACTCGGCCAGCGATTCTTCATCCAGCTCGCCGAGCGTCGGCCAGTCGAAGACGCCCTGGGTCTTGAGCCCCGCAATCGCCGCCTCGACCCGCTGCCAGCTTGTATTCTGAACCAGAATCGCGCCGACCAGCACCTCGAAGGGCGATTCACCCGGCCACCAATGCTGCGGGCCGTAGGCCTCGAACAGTCGCTGATACACCTCGTTCAACCGATCTCGCATGGATGGACATTCCCTTCACGATTCCCGCAATCCACTCGTTCACGCATCGAAACAAAGCCCGAACACCGCCTGGAACTCGTCACTCGAGCCACTCACGGTGTTCATAAACTCGGGCAAGCAACCGCACCCGGTTCACGTTTCCCGGCATCAACGGATCCCCGCACAACACTTCGAACAGCATTCGTTACACCAGGTTGCTTCACAGACATTTGGCAGGAATCCGCAGCACTCCTTCACGGCCAGAGACGCCGCGATGCCTGCCGGTCCGCGTGTGCCAACGATCACCCAATGATCCCACCAGGCTGCCAAGTGACCTGTTTCCATGCGCTCCAAAAGGTCGCATCGCGGCCCGGAATGAACAGCCAAGTGGCTTGGCCCAGCAGGGGGTCTTTACCCCATGCGGTGTTGGCCCGCCGCTCTTGGGCCGACCGGGGGTCAGTTGAGTCAACCATCAAAGATGACTGATGCGTACAGGCGGCCTCTTCGTCGCGACCCGCCGAGCGAGTGCTTGACATCCCAGGGTCGGTTTGCTGCTGGCCCGGGGGTGAGTGGCAGAGGTCGCTTGCGTTGTCAATCCCTGTTTTGGCAACAAAAGGGTCTTCTGAAAATCTTACCAACTTCGGACTTCCAGAAGCGATTCGTCTCGCTCTATAATGCCCGCCTTGATGAGTCGGCTCGTTCAACGTGAGCGAGCTTGGTTCAAGTCGGCCTGTGGACGGGTCGACTGACTTGCCCGACGAGGGACGCCCACTGTGATCACTGTCCGACCGCGCGTGACCGATCTGGTCTTCCAGGCGATTCACGTCGGGCCCGAGCCCTGGCAAGGGCTCGACTGGAAGGTCTCCTTCTTCCTGTTCGTCATCCTTGTGGCGGTGGGGGAGGACTACAATATCTTCCTCATGTCGAGGGTGCTGGAGGAGGAGCA
>JBJHDE010000068.1:0-14120 GCA_050486385.1 Planctomycetales bacterium
CCACTCTCAGTTGCAGCGGCCTCGTCGCATCGCTGTTTTTGTTGCTCGCGGGGTGCTCCCCAAGCTCCCCACCGATCCAGTACGCTCAGGTCGAGGGCCAAGTCCTCATTGACGGCAAGCCGGGAAGCCAACTTCGAGTTGAGTTCCATCCCGACTTCGAGCAGGGAACCGACGGGCCTTCCTCTTACGGGGACACGAACGACGATGGCGAGTTTACTTTGACGTTCTTCCGAGACGGTCAGAGGGGGCAAGGGGCCGTGGTTGGGTTGCACAGAGTGGTTCTGCAGGACTTGCAATTGGCCGAGTCCGAAACTGGGGCCGGAGTTCCTATTCGCTTAAACCTGCGTTACAGCATGATCGGTTCCACGCCGATTCAACAGGAAGTCACCGAGGGGACGCAAAAGATTACGATCGAGATTCCCCGGCGATAACCCGTCGATCCCTCCACCGCGTTTCCGCAAATGGCCCGCGCCAGAGGGCGAACAGACGGCGTGGGATTTTCTACAATGACGGGAACCGCACCCCGGCGGGCTGATCGGTTCTCACCGGCGTTGTCGCAAACGTAATGACGGGGAGCCGAAAGCGTCGGAGCCCGGCAGCGCAAACGCCGCCACCTACGCTTAATCTTCGCTCGATCCGACGGGTGAATCCCGTCCTCCCGGCTGGCACAGACCCTACCCGGATGGGCTTGAAGTTCCATGCGCCTTGGTGTTGCTACCGTTGCCTGCGGAAGCCCTCGAACAAGCCAAGAGGCACCGGGAGACTCAGGACGGCAAACACGTTGAACCGCGAAGAGCGCAAAGAGCGCGAAGGTGGGGGCACGACATCTTCGCGTCTTGGCGGTTTCTTCTCCTAATTCGAACAGTCCATGCCGAATGGGTCGCGTGACTCGCGGCGGTTTGTCCAGCATGCTTTGACAGCACGTTTCAAACCGACGGATTTCCGGACCGTTCGCAGACTTGAATAGGGATCAGTAGAAGCAAACTCCGGGCACAGACGCTTCTAGCGCTGGGTCTTCGTTGGTTCACCAAAGTTTCCGGCCAGAGCCCCGCAATGGGATGATGCCGGGCTCCAAGCGAGATCAAGGCCCCTTACTCTTCCAATCCCGAGGCGCGTTCACCCAGGGCGGTTTGCACGCTTCGCAGCAGGGCCTCGAACCGCTCTTTCCACTCGGGTCCGCCCATGTCGGGGTTGCCGCGATACAGGCCCAGAATCTGACGCTTGGCGCTGTCGAGCCGCCGCTTGCGTTCAGCCTCGCTTTCCAACAGGCCCAGGTTGCGCGTCGTCAGCGCCAGGTTGTAACGGGCCTCGAAGAAGCGATCGCGTTGGGCCGGCGAACTCTGCAGCATTTGCACCAGCCGCGCCCAACCGAGAATCGGACTGGGCACATCGCCCACGGCGGTGCGTCGCGGGGGGCCGCCCTCAATCGCCTGACGCAGCCGGACGACGCTTTGCTCGGTCACGCCCCAATCCTGAAAGGTCGACGCCCCGGCAAACTGGGCATCCAGGTTCTTTTCGGCATCGCGGAGCACCCGCTCGACCAGCACGATCGCGCCAGCAAAGTCCCCCGTCCGCCGGGCGATGTTGGCCATGCGAATCCGCGACCAGTTGATCCGTGCGGCCTCGCCGGGGTTCTGACCGATCTCGCCGAGCAGTTTCTCGTAGGCCTCGCCCGCCTGCTTGTACATGTTCTGCACGGTCTCGTCGGGCAAGGGACCGCGTTTTGGATCGGCACTGTCGGCCAGTTCAAACAGGGCCTGAGCCACCCACGTGCGGCTTTTCACTGAGTGGCCCGCCTCGCGCTGGCTGATGGTCGTCAGCAACTGGGCCAGGCCGTCGCGCTGCTGAACCAGCCCGCTGGACTGATCGCCCTGAGCCCAACGTTCCTTGAGCTGCTCTAACAGGCGATTCGCCAGGTTGAGTTGCCGACTGGTGATCTGGGCGGGGTCGGCATCGGTGCCGGCCAAACGATCCAACACCTGCAGGGCTTTTTCGAGATTGCCCTTCGAGACGTAGGTGTTGAGCGCCAGATTGTACACGGCCTGCGGAAAGTTGGGGTTCTCGGCCGGGGCCCCACGATTCACCGAGTCCAGCAGACCGTCCTTGCGCTCCAGCATGCCCAACGACTCGTCGATCTCGCCGTCTTCCGAGTACATCGTCGCCAAGGCATATTCCGAGGCCAACACCGCGTAGGCCACCTGCTCGCGGGCGGTCTTGCGGACCTGATCGACCGCTTCTCGCATGATCTTCATCACGGCGGTTCGCTGCTTGGCCAGTTCTTCGTCGCTGGGACGATTCGCGTCGCCCTCGGGCAGGGCCTTGGCCGTGACAAACGCGTTGTAATCCTGCAGGGCGAACTGAAGCTGAATCTCGCCCCGCTGCGGCGAGTCCTGCGGCAATCGCGTGGCGATCTGCCGGGCCTTTTGGGCATCGCCGCTTTGCAGGGCAAGCTGGGCCAACCGCGAGAGCGCCTGCCGACCTTCGTCCCGATCCTTCCACGTGTCGGCGATGTACGCGTTGAGTTCCATCAACTGCAATAGAATCGGCTGCCGTTGGTCGGTCGGGGCCTTGTTGTAAAGCTGAGCGTAGCAGTTCAACGCCACATTCGTGGCGGCCAGGGCCTCGGGCATGTCTGGAAATCGCCGGGCCAGATGTTCGCTGACCGCGGCCGACGCCCGATAGTTCTCGTCGGCCTGATACAGCATCACGGCCAGGCGATGGAAGTTTTCGGCTTGCTCGAACTTGGTCTCATCGTTGGCCTCGGGGGCCAGGGCCACATAAGCCCTGAGGGCGGGCAGCATCTTGGCTTCGGCCTCGGCCTTTTGCTGCTTGAAGCGGGGCAACTTGTCGCGCTCTTCGCCAAACTGCTCGGCAAACACGATCAGGCCCTCGGCCTCCTGATACTTGGTCCACACGTCTTCGACCTGATTCTTGGCCTTGGCAAAGTCCAGGTTCTCCTCGGCGGCCTGCTCTTTCCACTCGGCGGTCAGCCGCTGGTAGTCGGCCCGCCAGTCGGCGGCGGCCACTCCGGTCATCGCCAGCAGCAGGCATCCCATGCAACACAGGGTCCCGAACACTCGCCCACGCATCGCGTCTCTCCCAACTCTCGGAATTTGTCTCAAGTCCCACACCCCAGCGATTCATCCCCACGGCGCATCGAGGCTTACGTCCCGTGAGGGGCTGGCCCTCAGCCTGCGACAATGCGCATGGTGTACTTTACGTCGCCCATCGGTGGCCAACAACCATCGGGCCGCCAATGGGCTTGACCTTCCCCGCCCCTGGGCCGGAGGATTGGCCCCAGGAGCGACCAGCCGATTGCGTCGCCAGGGTGCCAAGGACTTGTCTGCCGCAGGAGAACACGATGGGGCCACGACGGAACATTGAGACGGCGGCAGTTCTGCTGGCCCTGCTGACCGTGGGGTCGGCGACCCGCCTGCTGACGGCCGATCCGGCCCGGCTGTACCCGGCCGAGACCTTCCTGTACGTGTCCACCGACGATTTGGATGGCCTCGCGGCCGCCCTCGAAGAGTCCCAATTCGGCAAGCTGGCCCACCAGGACCAGATGCAGCCGTTCATCGAAGACCTCCGTCGGGTGCTGCGAACCAGCCCCTTGGCGGGTGGCCCAGGTTCCGAACCGGTGAACCTGGATGACTTGCGAGCCGCTGCCGGTGGGCCGGTGAGTCTGGGACTTGTGCCCGATCCCACCGGGGCCCGACCGGCGGGGGTGCTGGCGGCGCTGACCGTGGGCGACCGGCGGGATGCCGCCCAGAGCCTGCTGGACAAACTCAAGGCCAATCACCGGGCCAACAAACATCGCGAACGGTCCACCGATCACGCCGGTCAGACGCTGACCGTGTTCACCTGGACCGAGAACCAGCACAGCTACACCGCCGGGTTCTGCCTGACCGACGAGGTGCTGCTGGCCTCGGAAAATGCGGCCGTGCTGACCAACGCCGTCGGGCGGCTTGGCGGTGCCGGTGGGCTGGCCCACGACGAGACCTTCACCACCACGCTGGGCCGAGCGAGCGAACCGCCGCTGACCGGAAAGGCCCGACTGCAAGGTTTCCTTCGGCCGATTCCCTTGGCCGAGTTCCTGGAAGCCGTCGAAGCTGGCAAACCCCAGGCCGCAAGCGCCGAACTCCGCGCGCTCAAAAAGCATGGCTTTCTGGGTTTGCGCGCCGTCGGCGGTCATGCCGTGCTGGGTACCGACGATTCCGCCGGGCGGATGCGGGCGTTTGTGTGGGCCCCCGAACCCCGACAGGATGCCCTGAATCTGCTGGCGTTTCGAGGCGAAGTCGCCGAGCTTCCGCCAGACTGGGTCCGCGCGCCATTGACCCATTGCGGCGTGGCAGCCTGGGATATCAAAACGGCGTTCGAACACATCGGCCCCCTGTTTGACACCTTAGTTGGTGAAGGCGACGAGGGCCTGTGGGACGATATCGTGCAGGATATCGCCCAAGGCCGCGATGGCCCCATGGTCGATCTTCGCCGCGAGTTTCTGCCCCTGTTCACGCGGCAGATCGCGTGGCTGGGCGATTCCGCACCCGCAAACGAGCGACCCGAGCATGTAGATCGGCTGGTCGTCGGGATGCAAGTGACGGACGAACGCCGGCTTCGCGGCGTATTGCATCGCCTGATGCAAGGCGATCCCGAGTACCGCAGCCGCGTCATCGCCGGCCATGAAGTTTGGGAGTACGTCCCCGACGAACCCGACACCCCGCGGGCGGCCTTGTGCGCTGGTCGCGGTCACCTGCTGCTGGCCACCCACGTCAAGCTGTTGGAAACCGTCTTGACCGATCCGCCGGATGCCGTGGCCGTGACGCAACAGCCCGACTTTCGGGACATGTGGCAACGCCTCGCGGGTCTGGCCGAGCGGGACGTGGCCCTGCGTGGCTTTCTGCGGTTGGGCGAGGCTCCGCGGGCCCTGTACGACCAGCTTCGCGGTCCCGAGCCGCCCAAGCTGGCGGTGCTGGATCGCTTCATCGGAAACCAACGTCCCGACTTTCAAAAGCTGCCCGAATACTCGCACATTCGTGGGGCACTCGGCACCGCCGGCGTGGTGGGCACGATTGTCCCCGACGGTTGGATGCTGGAAGGTCTCCTCCTCGATTGACGAGGGCTTGCCCCTCAAGAGCGCCGTGCGCTCGCCAGCCTTTTTCGCTTTTCTGGCTCAACTCGCTGCTTGACGGTGTGAGGCATCGCACTAGAAAGCCGTGGCTCTTGCAAGAACGCAGTCCCGCCGCGGCCGTGTTGATGTTTGTTCTGAATTTGTTCACACCCGTTCAATCCGAGGTCCGCTATGAAACGCGTGATTGCATCGATGGCTGCCTTTGTGCTGGCCTTCAGCGCCCTGGCTCAAGCCGCTGACAAGGACATCGTGGATACCGCCGTCGCCGCCGGCAAGTTCAATACGCTGGCCAAGGCGTTGCAAGCAACTGAACTGGTCGACGCCCTCAAGGGCGACGGTCCCTTCACCGTCTTCGCCCCCACCGACGAAGCGTTCTCCAAGCTGCCCGAGGGGGCACTTCAGGAGTTGATCAGCAAGCCCGAAGAGTTGAAGAAGATCCTGCTCTACCATGTGGTAGCCGGCAAGGTCACCAGCCAACAGGTCACCGGCATCAGCGAGGCCGAGACGCTTTCGGGCAAGAGCATCAAGGTCAAGGTCCGCGATGGCAAGGTCTACATCAACGACGCCCAAGTCATTCAGGCCGACGTGATGACCAGCAACGGTGTGATCCACGTGATCGACACCGTTTTGCTGCCGCAGTGACCGAACAGGGGTTTCCTCTGAGGGGCGGCTTCTGAATCCGCCACACGTTTGTTGTTCAGAAGCTGTTTGCACGGAGTGGTCCCCAGGGGATCGCTCCGTGTTTTTGTTTTGCACCCCAGTTGGCGAAGCGGGTGTGGCATGGCGTCGCGGTGCGTGACGAGTCGCGCCGGTTGTCCAATCCCGAGAGGCTCGCTAGCCTACGAAGTCTCGCCCAGAACACTCCCCACGACCGCGGGGACCGCCGTTGGAGCCAGCCGTTTCCAGCGGTGCGCCGCGGGCGATCTGGGACGATTGCCCGGCCCACGCCGTCGACCCGACTTCGCGAGCTTCCAGACCAACTCCACGAGGAGCCCCATGGCGGACCCGTACTTTCAAACTCTGTTCGCCGAACGCATCGGTGGTGCCAACTACGGAAAATCCACCGAGATCTACAAGTTCGAGAAGATCAAGCGGGCCAAGCGGGCCGCCCGCGAGGCGTATCCCGATCGGCAGCTCTTGGACTTTGGCATTGGCGAGAACGACGCCATGGCCCATCCGTCGGTTCGCGCGGTGATGGCCGACGAGATCCACCAGCCCGAGAATCGCGGCTACGCCGACAATGGCGTGGCCGAATTCAAGGAGGCCGCCGCCCGCTTCATGGAGCGGACCTTCGGCGTGAAGCTGGATGCGGCCACGCAGATCAATCACGCCATCGGCAGCAAGCCGGTCTACGCCATGCTGCCGGCGGTGTTTATCAATCCCGGCGACGTGACATTGATGACCGTGCCCGGTTATCCGGTGGCCGCCACCCACACCCGCTACTATGGCGGTTCGGTCTTCAAACTGCCCCTGACGGCCGAGAACGACTTTTTCCCCGATCTGGCCAACGTCCCCGAGGATGTGCTGGCCCAAACCAAGCTGCTGGTGGTCAACTACCCCAACAGCCCCACCGGGCAGGTGGCCACTCGGGCGTTTTACGAGCAGCTTGTCGACTTCGCTCATCGGCACAAGTTGGTGGTCGTCAACGATGCCGCCCACATCATGCTCAGCTACAAGGAGCCGCCGCTAAGCTTTCTGTCGATTGACGGGGCCAGCGAAGTGGGGGTCGAGGTCCACAGTCTCAGCAAGGGCTGGGACATGATCGGCTGGCGGATGGGTTTCATCGCCGGACACCCGCGGATTGTGCAGGCGTTTGCCGACGTCAAGGACAACAGCGACAGCGGGCAGTTCATCGCCGTGCAAAAGGCCGCGGCGGCCGCCCTGGACGACGACGGCATTCCCCAGGCGGTGCGATCCAAGTACCAGCGACGGCTGGAAAAGCTGGTCGCCGTGCTGCAACGGGTGGGTTTCGAAGCCACGATGCCGGGCGGGACCTACTTCCTGTACGTCAAGTCGCCGCGATCGGCCCAGGACGAGACCTTCGAGAACGCCGAGGCCGCCAGTCAGCGGTTGATCCGAGGGGCCTCGATCGTGACCGTCCCCTGGGACGACGCCGGAGCGTTTCTGCGGTTCAGCGTGACCTACGAGGCCGACGACGAAGCCGCCGAAGACGCCCTGATGGCCGAGACCGAGAAACGCCTTGCCGCCCTGGGATTGAACTTTGGCTGACACCGCCCCGCCGACCGCGACCGACGAGTATCGCCCCACCAGCGGCATGGCCATTCTGGCCTTGGGGCTGGGGATCGGCTCGTTCATGCTGCCCTGCTTTCTCAGCCTGGCGGCCGTGATGGTCGGGGTCTGGGCCCTGCGGGAAATCGGCTTCAGCGAGAAACCGCTCGGGGGCAACTGGGCGGCGGCCGTCGGCATCCTGCTGGGCCTGGGATCGGCGATCTTTGGTTTCGTGCTGTTTTTGATGTATGTCGTTTTCCCCTCAGATGTTGCGCAAACCGCTCGCAACATGCACGAGGTCGGCCGTCAGTTGGCCCTGTATCATCAGGTCAAGCAAACCCTGCCCCCGCCCGCCTACGGTGGCGAACAGCGTCAGGCCGACGGAGATGCCCGCCCCCGCCCTGGCCAACTGAGTTGGCGGGTGGCCTTGTTGATGCAGATGGACAGTCGGCTGTACGACGAGTTCAAGCTGGACGAACCTTGGGACAGCGAGCACAACCAAACCCTGCTGGATTCCATGCCGGCCACCTACGGGGCTCCCGGCCAAAACCTGCCGACCGGCTTCACCGTGTTTCAGGCCATTGTCGGGGAAGGCACCGTCTGGGACGACGGCCAACTCACCACGCTGCCGCCCCGACTGCTGCTGATTGAGACCACCTCGCCAGCCCCCTGGACCAAACCCGGCGGACTGCCGCTCCCCGAAGAGGATCCCGTCGACTGGCTCGGCCAGAGCATCGACGGAGGGGCTCGGGTGCTGATGACCAATTTCGACGTGCGAGTCCTGCGGAGCGACGTCACCGCCAGGCAGCTTCGGGCGTTGGCCCTGGGCCACCCCCATCCTGGTGGAAAGTCGCCCTTTCGCGAAGAGCGGCCCGAGCAGTGAACAATTGTTTCACGTGAAACAATTCCAATTCGCCTGACGGCTGGAAGGGGCACGAAAAGCGGCAAGCTGTTGGGAAACCAAGACTTATCGCACACTGGTGTGCAAGCCACCCGTGGCACGGATCCTGACTCGCTAAGCGAACGGTAGAAGGGGACGTGGAAGCGGGGCATCCGGGGCGGCGGATTGCCGCAAATCGAGGCAAGCAGGGCCATTGACACCCCTGTGGGGCCGGCTATATTTGGCAGCTTCCGATTGTGACAGGGTTCCCCATGTGCCCGGCGTCGAGCGTCCCGCTTCAGGGCGCAGTTGACGCAAGGGATTGATGGGGATGAGGTTAGATATATTTCAAGAGAGACTGGCGAGCGTTAGGCCCGATGCCAACTATCAATCAACTGGTGCGTAGAAATCGTGTCAAGCAACGTCGGGTGACCAAGAGCCCGGTGCTCGATCGGTGTCCGCAAAAGCGGGGCGTGTGTCTGCAAGTCAAGACCACCACCCCGAAGAAGCCGAACTCCGCACTCCGCAAGATCGCGCGGGTCCGGCTCTCCAACGGAAAAGAAGCCACCGTCTACATCCCGGGCGAAGGCCACAGCCTGCAAGAGCACTCGATTGTGCTGGTCCGCGGCGGCCGTGTCCGCGACTTGCCGGGCGTGCGATACCACATTATCCGCGGTGCCCTGGACACTACCGGTGTCAAGGACCGCAAGCAGTCGCGGAGCCTGTACGGGGCCAAGAAGGGCTGATCCAGCCGTCCCCAAAAGGCCGCGTCGCACCGGCGGGTTTGGGCTCCACGATGTGGCATGCTCGGCTCGCCCCGAACGTCATCTTTGCCGGGTTCACATTCTCGATTTGGTCGTGCCGACCGCTCTCCTAAGGAGCAGGAAACCAGTCTGCCATGGGTCGAATTACCGCAAGTCACACGAAGTTGCAGCCCGATCCTCGCTTCGGATCGCTGGTGGCCGGCAAGTTCATCAATTCGATGATGTGGGACGGCAAGAAGACCACCGCTCAGAAGGTGTTCTACGACGCCCTGGAGGAGATCGGCCGCAGGCTGCCCGGCGTCGAGCCCATCGAGGTGTTCACCCAAGCCATCGAGAACGTCAAGCCGGCCATCGAAGTCCGCAGCAAGCGGGTCGGTGGTGCCAGCTATCAGGTGCCCATGCAGGTCAACGCCAAGCGGCGGCAGAGCCTGGCCATCCGCTGGATTCTGGCGGCGGTTCGCGACAAGAAGGGCCGCCCGACCCACATTAAGTTGGCCGACGAATTGATCAGCGCCTACAACAAGGAAGGCGCCGCGATGACCAAACGCGAGAACGTCCACCGCATGGCCGATGCCAACAAGGCCTTCGCCCACTTCGCCTGGTGATCGCCACACGATATTCTCACGCCGTGCCCGGAGGCGCAGACTCCGCCGAGCACGGCGTTTTCGTGCGCACTCCCGCAAGACCACGTTTCCTCGAACCGCTCGGCCCCAGCCATGTCCGCCGGTCCACAATCACTCGCCCAGATCCGCAATATCGGCATCATTGCCCACATCGACGCCGGGAAGACGACCACGACCGAGCGGATGCTGTACTACGCCGGTGTGACCCACCGCATGGGCGAGGTCGATAAGGGAACCACCGAAACCGACTTCGATCCCGAAGAACAAAAGCGGGGCATCACCATCTATGGGGCCAGCGTCTCGTTCAACTGGCGGAACGTCCACGTCAACCTGATCGACACCCCCGGCCACGTGGACTTCACCGCCGAAGTCGAGCGGGCCCTGCGGGTGTTGGACGGGGCTGTGTGCGTGTTCAGCGCCCGCGAAGGCGTCGAGGCCCAGAGCGAGACCGTCTGGAAGCAGGCCGACCGCTACCGCGTGCCCCGGGTGTGTTTCATCAACAAGCTCGATCGCGAAGGGGCCGACTTCGAGGGCACGCTGCGGCAGATCCGCGAGCTGCTGCACGCCAATCCCGTGGCGATTGAATTGCCCGTGGGTCTGGGCCCGGCCCACCAGCCCGATCCGTTCCGCGGCGTCATCGACTTAGTCGAGATGAAACTGCTGAGCTTCGACCCCGAGAGCATGGGCAAGGTCGTCCAGGATGGCGCCATCCCCGAGGAGTTGCTGGACACCGCCAACCAGTGGCGGATGGCGATGCTCGAAGAGCTGAGTAATCATGACGACGAACTGATGGCCCTGGTGCTGGAAGAGCAGTCGCCGCCGGTCGAGCTGATCCGCCGGGTGTTGCGACGGGCGACCGTGGGGTTTCATCTGCAACCGGTCCTTTGCGGCTCGGCCCTGCATTACATCGGCGTGCAGCCTTTGCTGGATGCCGTCGAGGAGTATCTGCCCAGCCCGCTGGACCGACCGCCGGTTGAAGGTTTCGTGCCCGAAGGCAAACCCAGCAAACGCAAGCGGGTGCGCGCCGACGAGGAAGAAGCCGATCTGCCCCGCGAAACACGCAAGCCCGACGCCGAAGAACCCTTCTGCGGACTGGTCTTCAAGGTACTGGCCGAAAAGCACGGCGATCTGTGCCTGACGCGGATTTACTCGGGCCGGGTAAAGGCCAACAGCCGCGTGCTCAATCCAAGGCTAGGCGATAAAGAAAACGCCGCCCAGCTTTGGCACATCCAGGCCGATCACAAATCGCAGGTTCAAGAAGCCACCGCGGGCGAGATCGTGGGCATCATCGGCCTGCGGCAGAGTGTGACCGGCGACACGTTGTGCGATCCCAAGGCCCCGATCCTGCTGGAGAGCATCAACTTTCCCGAGACCGTCATCTCGATGGCCATCGAGCCCGAGACCTCGGCCGATCGCAAGAAACTGACCGAGACCCTGGAGCTGCTCAAGCGGCAGGATCCCACGTTCCAGGCCTCGACCAACGAGGAGACCGGCCAGACGATCATCCGCGGCATGGGCGAATTGCATCTCGAGGTGATTACGCATCGGCTCCGCGACGCCTTCGGGCTGAAAGTGAAAGTTCACAAACCGCGGGTCAGCTACCGCGAGACGATTGCCAAGGCCGTGTCGATCGTGGGCGAATGCGATCGGCAGATCGGCGGGCAATCGCTGTTTGCCCGGGTCAAGCTGCGCATGGAACCCCTGGACGACACGGAAGAACCGACCGAGCTGGTCGATCGGCTGCAAGGCCCCGACGGCGATGCCTGCCGCGAGATCCTGCTGGATGAACTCAGCAGCCGGCTGTCGGGCAGCGGCGTCACCGGCCACCCCTTGTCGAAACTGCGGATTGTGATCGAAGGCGCCGAAATCCCGCCCGAGGAGGCTCCCAACGAGACGGCCCTGCGGGTGGCCGTGGCCGACGGTTTTGAAAAAGGCCTCGCCCAAGGCGGCACCGTGGTGCTTGAACCCCTGATGCGAGTCGAGGTCAGCACGCCGCCCGAGAGCGTAGGCAATATCGTGGGCGATCTGCAACAGCGCCGCGGCCTGGTGACCGATCAATCGCCACGCGGGGCCCTGGTCATCATTCGGGCCGAAGTGCCCCTGGAAGAACTGTTCGGCTACTCGGGCGATGTCCGCAGCCGCTCGGGCGGGCGTGCCAGCTTTTCCATGGAACCCTACAAATACGCCGCCGCCCCCGCCGAAGTCCGCGACCGCTTTTTATGAGCGCTCGGTCAGGCCCACGTCATCCAGTGGCCGGTCGGGTTCCAGAATCGCCCGCAAAAACGCACGGGTCCGCTCCTCGCGGGGCTCCGTGAAAATCTGGCTGGGCGGCCCCTCTTCCAGGATCGTACCACCGTCAAAAAACAGCACACGATCCGAGATGTCGCGGGCGAAGCTCATCTCGTGCGTCACCAGCAGCATGGTCATGTCGGATTCTTCGGCCAGTTGGCGCAGCACCGCCAGCACCTCGCCCACGAGTTCCGGATCCAGCGCCGAAGTCACCTCGTCAAACAGCATCACGCGCGGCCGCATGGCCAACGCCCGGGCAATCGCCACCCGCTGCTTTTGCCCGCCCGAGAGTTCCGACGGTCGTGCGTGGGCTTTTTCACTCAGGCCGACCAGGCCCAACAGGCTCTGGGCGCGATCGGTGGCTTCGGCGGTCGATTCGCCCAGCACCAGCCGTGGGGCGGTGGTAATGTTTTCCAGCACGTTCATGTGCGGAAACAGGTGAAAGTGTTGGAACACCATGCCCACCTGGCCGCGGATCCGCCGCACATGGGCCGCGTCGGCGGGCACCGTCCGCCCGCCGCGCTGCATTTCCCACAAACTCTGCCCATCAATCCGGATCGTGCCTTCGTCGGGGCGTTCGAGAGTCATCAACACCCGCAGCAGGGTGCTTTTGCCCGAGCCGCTGGGACCGATGATCGAGACCTTTTCGCCGGCGGCCACATCGACGTCCAGGCCTTTCAAGACCTCAAGCTGGCCGTAGCGTTTATGCAAATTGCGAATTTCCACTAACGGCGGTTCGTTCATCGTCAGCTCGTATCGATTCAAAGAGTGTACGGCGAGAGCAGGCAACGCATGGGGCCCGGTTCTCCGAAAGCCCGGGCGATTGAGCGCCCCCTCATCCCTGTTGGGCCACGGCCAGTTTTCGCTGCAACCAGCCAATCAACAGTCCCGAGGCCAGGCTGAGGATTAAAAAGATCAGGCCCACGATGGTCAGCGGTTCAAGAAAGCGGAAGGTTTCCTTGCCAATCATCTGGGCCCGCCGGAGCATCTCAAGCACGGTAATCGCCGACAGCAGCGGCGTATCCTTGAACATGGCGATCAGATAATTGCCCAATGCCGGTATCACCGGCGGAATCGCCTGCGGCAGGATCACCAGGCGGTAGGTCAACCAGGGGCTCATGTTCAAGGCCGTGGCGGCTTCCCATTGGCCGCGAGACACGCCTTCGATGCCAGCGCGATACACCTCGGCCGTGTAACAACTGTAATGCAGCCCCAGGGCACAGATACCCACAATCAGCGGCCAGTCCGGTAGGCCCAAGGCCGGCCAAATCACGTAGTACAGAAAGTACAATTGCACCAACAACGGCGTGCTGCGAACGAACTCGACGCCCGCGGTCACCGGCCAGCGGATCCAGCGGGTGGGCGAGCGGCGGAGCACGGCCCACACCAGTCCCACCACCAGGGCAATCGCCATGCCCAGGCTGACCGCTTGCAGGGTCACGATCAGGCCCTCGAGGATCACCGGCAGGACCTGGCCGGCAAATTTCCAGTCCCAGGTCATAGCCGTTGCTCCACGCCGAGACGACGGCTCACGAGTCGTTCCACCTGCCGCATCACCAGGGTGATCACCAACGCCAGGGCAAAGTAAATCACCAACAACAGGCCAAAGATCTCGGCCGTCCGCAGCGTCGAATCCCGCAACAACAACCCCTGGCGGGTCAGGTCGGCCAGTGTGATCAGCGAAACCAGGCTGGTGCTCTTGAGCAATTCAATCAGCAGGTTGCCAAACGGCGGCAGCATCGCCGGCAGGGCCTGGGGCAACAGCACATGCCGCAGGGTCTGCCAACGGGTGAAGTTCAAGGCCACCGCCGCCTCGCGTTGGCCCCGGGCGACCGAGATCAGGGCTCCGCGGACCACCTCGGCCCCGTAGGCCCCGATATTCAATCCCAACACCAGGATGCCGACCGCCAGGGCATCGACGCGGATATTCAACAGCGCCGGCAATGCGAAGTAGAACCAAAACAATTGCACCAGCGCCGAGGTGCCGCGAAACACCTCGACATAGGCCGTCGCCCAGAAACGCAACAGCGGATCGCGGCTGACCCGCGCCAGTCCCGCAAGAAACGCGCACAGCGTGGCCAGGACCGCTCCGCCAAAGAACACGATCAGCGTGACCCACAGGCCCTGCAACAGAAAAGGAATCAAGTCCAGCATGAGAAAAACATCAGGCACTTGTGGCACTGGTGGCTTGTCCACCAGTGTTTGAT
>JBJHDE010000069.1:0-1222 GCA_050486385.1 Planctomycetales bacterium
GCTGCGGATGATCTGGGCCTCGCGCTCGTCCAGACGATTGAGAATCCGGCTCACGTCCCGCTGCCGACGATGATGGGCAATCTCCTGCTCGTAGGGATCGTTCCGCAGATCGATGGCGGCCTCGAACAACTCGTCCTGGCTGGTGCGGAACCGCGCCCGCCGCTTGGCATCGTCGGGGATGCTGCGGGCGAAGTTCTTCATAATCGCCCAGGTCGCATAGGTGCTGAACTTGTTGCCCCGCGAGTAGTCGAACTTCTCGACCGCCCGCATCAGGCTCATATTGCCATCGCTGACCAGTTCGAAAAACGAATCGTTGGGGCCGACGTGTCGCTTGGCGATGCTGACGACCAGCCGCAGGTTGGCTTGAATCAGATGCTTTTTGACTTCCAGGGCCTGGGTGTAGTCCTGCTCGATGGCGTCCATCAGGCCACTTTTGGGCCGTCTGGGGTCCAACTGATTGCGAGTCTTCTCGGCGCGGTACTTCAAGAAGTTCATCTTGCGGAACAGATGGGCTTCCTGCTCGCGGGTCAGCAAGGGGTGTTCGTACAGCTCGGCCAGATAAGGCGGAAGGTCGCCACTGGGCCGACGGGTCCGCCGCGGCGAGGGATTCTCGGGCACCGGGCCCAGGATGTCGGCCACCGCGTCGGGATTGTCGAACTGCTCGTTGGGAATCGAGTCCAGCAGCATCTCCATGATCCGCCGGGCGCGGACCTCGTTGACAATGCGATAGATGCTGGTCTTGGTGCGGCCGTACCGCTCGGCCAGGGCATCGACCAGTTGCCCCGCTTTGAAGGCGTCGCAAATCTCTTCGCGATCGGCATCGCTGAGCGGTCCCGACTTGTTGGGAAACACCGCCAGGTGCGGATGCTGCTCGTCGTACTGCTTCAGCGTGTAGCGGATGGTCTCGACCGAGCGACCCATCTGCTCGGCCAGGCTGCGGGTGACCTCGGCGGGTGAGTGCCCCTGACCGGCCAACCGACGGGCCTCAAGGATGATCGACTCCTTCTCTTGATCGGAAAGCTGGCTGAATCGCGCGCCGCGTTCGATCTTGGCACATTGGCGTTCGGTAAAACGATCGACCGAGCTGGCCAAGAACACCACCCGCTTGCGTCCATCGAAGCTGAGCTTGCGGCTGACCAGCCCATCGGCCCGCCAACGACTGATGGTCTTGGTCGAGACGTTGAACCGCTCGCTGAGATCGTCCACCGTCAGCACGGGTTCG
>JBJHDE010000069.1:1232-9082 GCA_050486385.1 Planctomycetales bacterium
TTTCTCCACGGCCAGATCGGCCGCCTCGGTCATGTCTTCTATAAACAACCGCAGGTCGTGGCGGACGTCGTCGCCGGCAACCGTCAGCTTGTGATTGCTATCGGGGCGGAAGCGGGTGAGCTTGTCGCACAAATATTCCCACGGATAGGTCCGATCCGGATCGATGTCCCAATACAGTTTCTCGGCCGCGTCGGCCTGCTCCAATTTTTTGGAGGCCGGTGCGTACTTGGCCTGTTGATCGCGAAACTGACGAAGGATCGAGCTTTTGTAGTCGGCGTGCATCGCGGATTATCCTGGCAGTGAAATCAGCCGTAACACGTCCTTGCAGAGCGGCCGCCCCGCGTGCCACGACTGGCAGACAAGTGAACTGCCCGAGGCATCGACCCGCCCAACAAACTCCCCAGGGGTCAACCCCTTCCTTTGGAAGCTCGCCAAGCGACTGGCCCGCTCGATCATTTCCCTTCGAGCGAACCACCGTAAAGCAACTTATGCGCCATCTTTACTGATCCTCGCAGATTCTGTGGCCTTTTCCAGTAGAATCGCCCAGAAATTCCCGCATTCGATGGGGTTTTCGGCCAACTTTGGGGTCAAATCACCACCAGCGCGACTCCTAGGCTTCCCTCAGTCGCTGGGTTTCGAGACACCACCTGTGTACGAGTGGCCGTCAGCAAGCTGGCTTGCGGCAAGGCCGATTGGTCGCCAACCGACCAACCAACCCTCGCGCCGCCCAACCACTCGCCACTGAGGAATCGAAACACGCGGAGGCACCAGGAATTCCGGGCGTGGCCCGAGGCCTTGGCCATCCGCAATGCCGCGGCTCCGGCCCGCCGCGTGGCGTTCGAGTCCGCGCACCTCACCAACGCCGAAAAGCCGAGGGTCGGCGACCCCAGCGACCACGACTTCACCGGCAGCTACGAGTGGCATCACACGCTGAACTTCATCCCGCTGGCGAGCTGGGGCGTTGGCAAGTTCGTCAAGGTCCTCAACGGCTGGAAGTGCTTTGCCGCTGGCACGCCGATCCTCACGCCCGACGGCTCCAAGCCCATCGAGCGGATTGAGCCGGGCGACGTGCTGCTCTCCCGTTGGGAGGAAGGCCCCGAGCACCCGGTCGAAGAAGCGGTCGTCGAGGCCGTCTTCACCCGCTTCGCTCCGATTCTCGAGCTGACCCTCGGCGGGCGCATCATCCGCACCACCGCCGAGCACCCCTTCTGGTCGATGGGCCAGGGCTGGGTTTCTGCTGGTCTCTTGAAGCCAGGCGACCTGCTGGCCGGCTTCGACGGTGAATGGCTGCTGGTTGAAAAGGTTGTTGAGACCGGCGAAGATGAGATCGTCTACAACATGCGGGTGGGCGGCCACCACACGTACTTTGTTGGGGATGCTGATTGGGGCTGGGCGGTTTGGGCCCATAATGCGAGTTATTTGGCCGGGAACGCCACCACGGCAAGGAACCTCGCACGTTATGGTGGTGCCGAGCAGCGCGCGGCCCTGCTAAATCAGGTCAGGGCATCCAGTTCGTTGAGTGAAGCAAAGGGAGTTGTTCACGCTTTCCGAGAGATGAAGCGACTTGGATACCAGTTGCAAGACGTTTCCCTTCACTATAGAGGCAATCAAGGTTTAGACTTGATTTTTTACAACGGGAGCCGCTATGCGGTCGTCGAGGCGAAACATGGCAGGCATTTGTCGCTATTGAAGACCGACACGCGTAATCTACGGCAAGGTAGTCTCGACTATAACGTCAGTCGGCTTGAACGTTACCTTCAGTATGGTAGTGGCACCCACAGCGACTTGGTTGACAAGTTGCTTGTCGAAGCCTCTCTGGGGCAATTGGAGAGTTTCGGAACGTTTTACCGAAGTGGGCGAGTGCTGGAACTGCCTCTCGGCTGGCCCACAGTATCTGCTATTTTCCGGTGATTGAGATTATGACAATGACTCCATCTGAAATGATTGCCTTCTTTGGGGAGCGATCCAAGCAAGCACAAAGGGGCATGGCGGTGGCACTGTCGTCGAAAAACTATCATTTGGCTGCATTCAACTGCCGGCAGGGGTTCAAATGCCGCTTGATGAAAGCTCTCATCCAATGGCGAATGGGAATCGATCCGTCCGATTCCCTGTCGAATGTCGTCCAAGGCTTATCCGATGATTGGGCGATGGTGGCGGAAATTGGCGGCGACGATGCCAAGCTTTCCGATATCCCATCTGAACTTGCGGCATTCCCTGCCTATCTGATTGGCAAGCCATGTTCCATCGGTGGTACTTGTGACGGACTTGAAGGTGACCGCCTCTTGGACGTTGTTATGGGAGACTGGCTACGTGCCGATTCGTGGAATGACCAGTGGTGGGACCAGGGAATGAACCAGCTTCGTCGGATTGGCAGTGATTTGGCCGTGCGAACCCATGATCTCTACAAAGCGATTGCTAATGCGGGCCCCTCGGAGTTGCCGAGATTGTTGCAAGAAGGTGAGCTACTTTTCGCCAGAAGAAGAACTGACAGCTACTTCAGTGGTGGTGATCAGACGGAAGGCGGTGGACGCGACAACGACGTTACAGTTGACTACCGGCTCGCAGCACTTCTGAAACACGCTGGTTTCGTGGACGCCGGTCAAGTCCATGTTTGGAAGTGGTAAATCATCGTCGTGTGCTGGTCGTTCTCGCGTTCCAAGGCCGCAAGCCGTTTGGCCTCCGCGGAACTCAGTTTCCGTAATGCTTTCGCCAGCAGGCCAACTCGGCCCACTTTGTCAGCGCTGCTTTGGTCTCTGGGATCGTCGGAGCCGCCGAAGTCCAGGCTCAGGCCCAGGGCATCGTCTCGGTCGCCACCACCAAGCAGCGGACCGGCGATGCCATCCGCTCGGCCGAGGCCCAGGCCCTCCGCTGGGCGATGCAGTACTCGCAACTCACCGATGCCGAAAAGCAGACCGTCTTCACCCGCTTCGCCCAGGTCCTCGCGCTGACTCTCGGCGGGCGACTGCTCGTCCGCGCAAGACTGCGAAGCCAAGCGGCGGTGGGGGTGGCTGGAGTGGAGCGACTCGGGTAGACAAGTCGCGAGTGTTCGACAACGCTTGCTGGGACGTGATGCATGTCCGCCAGACTCCTTGAACGGGGACAAGAGGATGAGTGCCGCCCGACGGAGCCATCTTTGGGTGGACAAGCCATTGGTGGCGCGAGTTTCGTTCGATGTGTGGCGCAGGAACGAGTAGGATCCGCGATGACATGGCCCGGGCCTTCGGCCACCCGCTTTGTGATGTTCGGCACGCATCCGCTGTTTGGGGATTATGTGGATGCCATCCACGCGGCCGGTGGCGTGTTGGCCCGCGTGGTGCGGAATGTCGCCGAGCCTGATCGCCCGGCTGGCCAACGGTTTGAGGATCGGGTGGCGGCGTATGAACGGTGGTGTGCCGGGCAAGGGTATCCCCACCGGGTGGCGATTGAGTGGCTGGACGACTACACCCCGCAGGCCGACGAGCAACCGGTGGCGGGCTTCCGCGGTCCCAAGCTGGAAGGGCTGATCACGATACTGCACCAGCGGCATGGCCTGCGGTTTCCGCCGTTGGTGCATCCCTCGGCCACGGTCTCGCCGATGGCCCGCCTGGAGGAAGGCGTGTTCGTGGGCGCTGCCACGGTGGTGGGGCCGAATGCGCGGATCGGCCGATTCTGCTATCTCAACCGTGGCGTCTCGATCGGGCACGACACGGTGCTGGACGACCACGTGATCGTCGGCCCCTCGGTGGCGGTGGCCTCGGGTGTTCGCTGCCGCGAGGGGGCGATCTTGGGGATCGGGGCGACGATTATCGAGCAACTCACCATCGGTATCGAGAGCTACGTCGCGGCCGGAGCGGTGGTACTGAAGGATGTGGGCGATCATCGGCTGGTGGCCGGCGTGCCCGCCGTTGATAAGAAAGCCTTTCATCGCCCGGGCCGTGGCGGTTGACGCCGTGCCGCGGTCGGGGCGTGGGCCCTGGCGAAGGGCCATTCCTCCTGCCTGCTCCTTGAGTCAAGTTGCATCGTATGGCCGAAGCGATTGCATTGTCGTGCTACGTGGCGGCGGACCGCCAGGCGTGGGACGACCTGGTGGACCTCGCCCGCAACGGCGGATTCTGGTTTCGTCGGGGGTATTTGGAGTATCATGGTTCGCGTTTCGACGAGATCTCGCTGATGGCCCGCGACTCGCGCGGCCGGCTGGTGGCGGTGATGCCCGCGCATCGCGAAGGGGCGGAACTCGTCAGCCACGCGGGACTGCCGTTCGCGGGGTGGATTCTCGGCCCCAAGTGTCGGCTGGAACACGTCGAGGGCCTGCTGGACGCCCAAGCGGCTTGGATGCGGGCCCACAAGCTGGTTCGTTGGCGATTCACCGCCGTGCCGGCACCCTACTGCCGCGAGCCTTGCGACGAGCTGACCCACTGCCTGCACCAGCGCGGCGGGCGACTGGCGGCCCTGCGGCTGACGTCGATGTGCCGCATCGCCGAGGACGGCCGGCCACGATTGTTGTCGGGCGAGCGATGGAAGAAGATTCGCAAGTCCGCCCGGGACTTTCCTTACGAGTTTGCCGTCGAGGACGATCCCGCCCGAGTGTGGCCGACGCTGGTGGATTTTCTTGAAGGCAAGTTTGGCCGACGCCCAGTGCATACGGCCGAGGAGATTGGCTTGCTCAAGCGGCGCTTTCCTGACGCGATTCAGATGCTGGTGGCCCGCGAAGGCGATCGGCTAATGGGCGGCCAGTTGCACTTGCTGTTTGACCAGGTGTTGCGGGCCCAGTATGTGTTTCGCGTGGACACCGGCCGCGACGACTATCTCGGGGCGCGGCTCGATCTGGCGGCCCTGGCCCGCCCCGCGTGGTGGCGTCCGTGGCTGGACCTGGGGACATCGATTGATCCCGCAAGCGGCCAGCTCAACCGAAGTCTCTATCAGAGCAAAGAGTACGTCGGGGCCCGCGGCGTGCGGATCGAGTCTTGGCAGTGGGATCTGGACGAGGCCGCCCTTTAGCGAAACACGCGCCCCATGTCGCAAACGTATCAACAGGCCATCGCCGAGGGATGGCGGGCGTTGGCCGAGGACGACTGGAACGGCCTGCTCGACCTGATGCGGAGGGTGGTCGAAGACCTGACGGCCGCGGGCGGCGAGATGGGGCTACCCACCGGCTGCCGCGAAGTCGATCACCTATTGGAAGCCGCGGGCGAACGCCTGGCGGCCGAGGGCGGCTCCCCGGGCAAGCCCGAATCCTTGGGCACCGAGTGGGTGCTGGCCTCGGCGATTTATGCCGAGGGCGGGCACACGGGCCTGATCGGCGATCTGGTCGACGCCCGCGATGGCGTGGACATGCGTTTGATGCTGAGCCTGCGGGAGCACGACTTTCAGCCGCCCGAGGCCCGGGCCAGTGCCCGGACCCACCTGCCGGCCGAGCGATGCGATCTCGCGCCGCGAGGAACTCCGCGGGCGAGTGTCGATTGGATGCTGCACACGCTGGGGCAAGCCCCGCCGAGTCGGGTGTACTTGATGCATCACCCGGCCGACGTGGAAAGCGTGGTCGTGGCGATCGCCGCACGGGCCCGCTTCGGCGCCGAGGTGCTGCTGATCCATCACGTCGATGGCCGGCTGGCCGTGGGGCTGTATCTGACCGACACGCGGGTGATCGACCTTTCGCCGCGGGCCATGGCGTTCAGCCGTTGGGGATTGGGGATCGAATCGGTCTGGCTGCCCATCACCTGCCCCGATCCGCCTCGGCAAGCCAGTGCGTTTTTGGCAAGCGGCCGGCTGGTGACAGCCACATCGGCCACGCCTTGGAAGTACCAGGTTGCCGAGGTCCGCGGCGGACTTCGCTACGAGTGGCTGGTGGCCCCCATGTTAGCAGCCACCGGCGGAGTCCACTGGCATTTTGGCCCGTTGCCGCCGACGATGCTGGGGTCGATTCATCAGACGCTCGACGAGTGTGGCATCGACCGCGAACAATTCCGCCACGTGCCGCATGTGCCCTCGCTGGCCGAGGCCTTGGTCGAAGCCGGTGTGGATGTGATGCTCAACAGCTTTCCGATTCCCGGTGGGCGAACGGCGGTCGAGGGCATGGCCGCCGGAGTGCCGATGCTGTGGCATAGCCCGCACGCCTCGCTCGATGAATTCGTGGCCCAGATGGCTTATCCGGGCGCGGTGATTTGGCGACAGGCCAGGGACTTGACCGCGCGGCTGGCGGCGATCGATGCGGCTTGGCTGGCCGAGCAGTCGCGGCTGGCCCGCGCGACTTGGGAGCAACGCCATCATCCCCGCCGCTGGCGGAGCTTCTTTGCTACCCCCCAGGACCCCGGCGAGCCCCTGCCGCCCGAGTACACCGCCGAGCTGGTTCAGCGGTGGATCCACCAGCACCGCCAATTGGCCGAGCGGAATGCCGTGGCCCTGCCCACGCTGGAGTCGATCCGGGAAGCGAGATCGCGGGTTCGTCCCCGGCGGTTTTCGGCCGCGTGGTGCTGGCTCAAGCTCCGCAGGCTGCCCGGTGGTCTGCGGAGGCGGCTGGGCCGGTGGTGGGCCCACTGGTCGGGCCAGCGGTAGCGATCGCCGCGAACGCTCGCGAGCCGTTTCGATGTCGCGCGAGTCGGCTGGCATGCACGCAAACCGGTGGCCACGCACCCAGTCACACGCCATCGGGTTCAAGCAACCTGCGGGGAATTGGCAAATCCGGGGCCAGCGGAATGTGGGGGGACAGCCGCTGGTCGCCGGGCAAGAAATTGGCGTTCCCTTCCGGCGGGTGTGCCGACTACACTCTCTTCCGGCGCGGCCCGCGGCTGGCCCCGGAGCGACGAATCCTCGGCAACGAACGGTTCGGCGTTCATCAACCGCGGTCGCCGTTGCCAAGGTCTTGGTCCCGTGGCCGAGCCGACCCACGGCCTGGGCCACGACAACCCACTTTCCACCCGCGACCACGAACCCATCGGATTCGGCATGGATGCCGACGACGCAGGGCCCCGAGCTGACCCCACCGAACCGCCGAGCTGCGCCGCGGCGACAAGCCCCCTCGGCGAGGAACGCTGGACGCCGCGGTTCACCGATACGGTGCCGCTGCTGCTGGTGGGGCTGATGCTGGCGGCCTTCTGGATTGACATGGCTGCCATGCGATTCCATTGGGACGAAACGCGGCTGGTCAAGTTTTTGGTCGGTATCACGGGTCTGGCCGAGACGTTTGGTCACGGCTTCGGGGCGACGCTGATTCTAATTTCGATCTGGTTTGCCGCCCCAACCGCAAGGTGGGCCGTTCCACGAATCGCCGTGCTGCTGATCAGCGCCGGAGCGCTCTCGAACCTGCTCAAGGTGGCCATCATCGCCCGGCATCGCCCGCAAGATGTGACCTTGCAGGTGATGGCCGAGACGATGTCGCCGAGCATGTCGGTCTGGGAGACGTTTGGCGGGTGGATGCCGCTGTGGACCAGCAGTCACGCGGTGCAGAGCTTTCCGTCGGCCCATGCCGCGACGGCTTGGAGCTTGGCCTTTGGTCTGGCGTGGTTGGCCCCGAAAGCGCGATGGTGGTTCTTTACGCTGGCGGTCTTCGCCTGTTTGCAACGGGTCACGCACCTCAACCATTTTCCCTCGGATGTGGTGGCCGGGGCCTTGGTGGCTTGGGTGGTGGCCCTGTTGGGCATTGGTCCCACGTTCATCTCACGGTGGTGGGAGCCCCGCGAAGCCCGCTGGCGCCGCGGTGAATGGCCGACATGGCGGACACTGTTCTCCACACAACCCGTGGAGCCAGCCCAAGCGGATGCCGCCAGCGAACGCGGTCGGCCCGTCAATCCGCATGGGCCCCACACGCGGCCCGCTCCTCGCGTGACGACTCCCCCTTGAGGCCGCGCGGCACGGCGGATCGCGGACACGACGGA
>JBJHDE010000069.1:9092-14093 GCA_050486385.1 Planctomycetales bacterium
GAGGTACTCGACGTGGGGGATGGCGGCGATTCGCTCGGGGTCGGAGACGAGGCCGTCGAGGAAGGCGAGGTCGAACTCGGTGTTGACCAACCCTGCCCGTTCGGCTTGGAGTTGGTGGGACATCCCGCCGGTTCCGAAGATCACGATGCGATCGGCACCCGGGACCGACTCGACGGCACGGCGGATCGCCTGGCGTAGGCCCGTCCGCCCAGACCCCAGGTCCCGCGCTCGTGTGCCGTTGACGGTTGGCCCGAGGTCGGCGGCGCGTCTGAGTTTTCGCGGATGTTTGCAGACACACTTCCTCGCGACGAGTTCTCCTGCCATGACGCACTCCACGCACGATGTCAGTCACGAGACCGCCTGGCTGTGGCCCACGGCGCTGGTCCTGCTGGTGCTGGGGATTTACGGCCTGCGACTGGGCGAGATGCCGCTGCAAGGCGAAGAGTCGCGCCGGGCCCTGGTGGCCCTGGAAATGCGCTGGGCCGGCGATTTTATCACCCCCCGGCAACAGGGCGAGATTTACACTTCGCGGGCGCCGCTGGGAAGCTGGTTGATGCTGGCCATGCCACCGTGGACCAGTGGCATGCTCGATCCGGTCGCCATTCGTTTGCCCAGCGTGCTGGCCACGCTGTTGATGAGCCTGGTGCTGTACTACTATGCCCGGTGTTGGATGACGCGCTTCGGGGCGTTTGCCACGGCGGTGGCATTTCTTTCCATGTTTGAAATGATGAACCTGGGCCGGCTGGCCGAGAGCGACGCGGTGTTTGGCGCGCTGGTGGCCAGCAGTTTGTTGTTATGGCACGCCGGATGGACCCGCAAGTGGCCGATCTGGTTGTGTTGGAGTGTCGCCTACGCGCTGGTCGCGGCCGGCATGCTGACCAAGGGTTTGCAGGCCCCGGTGTACTTTGCGGGCGTGATTGGTTTGTATTTGCTTGTCAATCGTCAGCTTGGGGCCCTGTTCCGTTGGCCGCACCTGGTGGGCCTGGCCGTCTTTCTTGTGCTGTTTGGAAGCTACACCCTGGCCCTGGCGATCCGTACGGATTGGTCGACGGTGCAATCCGTTTACTTGGGCTTGCTGACCGCCAAGCTGACGGGCGACGATATCGTGGCTTCGCCGCCATCCACCCCCATGAAACTACTGACCTTTCCGTTTGTGTTTTTGGCCTGCTTGCTGCCGTGGTGTCTGTATCTGTGGCACTACGCGCGACCGAGTTTCCGTCAGCAGTTGACGCCTTACGTGCCGATGTTGACGTTCTTATTGTTGGCCGTGCTGGTGATCTTTCCGACGGTGTGGGTCGCGGCCGTGCCCCGAGCGCGGTATCTGACACCGTTGTTCCCCATCTTGGCTTGCCTGATTGGCGTGGTCCTGGAGCGTTTGGCATTGGCCGCGCCGGGCACCTGGGATCGGCTGTACTGGCGGGTAAGCCAATGGCTGTTTGCCGGTGGTTTCTTGATTGCAGCCATCGGCGTGGCCGTTGTATCGGCCTGGGCCAGCGAGCCGCCCTGGACGTTGTTTGCCCAATCGACGGCGTGGGTGCTGTTCTATGGCGTGCTGGCGGTGGGCTCGGCCTGGCTCGTGGTGCAAATGCGACACTTCCGCGGGCAGCTTGCCGCGGCCACGGCCATGACCGTGGCGGCGGTGTTCTTGGGAGTGACCAACACGGGCATCATTCTCAACAGCCGGATTGAACGCGCCGCCGATCTGGCCGGCGAAGTGCAGGAGATTCGCAGCCTGCTGGATGGCGAACGGTTGGTAAGTGTCGGTTTGATTCCACATCCGTTTCGCTATTATTGGGGCGAACTGATTCCGGCCTGCGACCCGGACCCCGCCGACCTGCCCGACGGTGTCCGCTATGTGGCGGTCCAGAAGCACCCCTGGGAGTCCATTCAGGAGGCGACCTCGGAATTGCCCTTCGATTGGAAGTTGGTCGCCTACGTGAACTGTGAACCAACGAAAAAGTTCGAGCCCGATCACTGGGGCCTGGTGATCGTGCGACGCCTGCCCAACGAGTCGATCGCCCGCGGTGACCGACGGGCCGCGACGTCACAACGTTGACCGGCGCGATCGTGCCCACCCGCAACAAACGGATCACCGATGGATCTGGATCCCCGCGTGTACTTTGCCGCTGAACGCACCTTGCTGGCCTGGGTGCGGACCGGGCTGACGGTCATGGGCCTGGGCTTCGTGGTCGCCCGGTTTGGCGTGTTTCTCAAGCTGCTCCGCGATCAGCAGGACGCGGCCAGCCCGACGTCAACCGCAATCGGCGTGTTGTTGGTTCTGCTGGGTGCCGCCGCCATTGGAATGGCCGCCTGGCAGCACACCCGCTTCTCGCAGACACTGCCCGCCGACGAGCGACCTCGCCGCTACTGGCTGAGTTGGTCGCTGGTGTTTGCGCTGATGCTCACCTTTTCAGGCATTGCCCTGGCGGGCTATTTGCTGATGGGGCCTGGGTGAGGCCGCTCGGCTTCCGGAGAGCCTCGCTCGGTGTGGCACGGCTCGGGTAGCCTGGAAGGGTTTCCCTTCGGCTCGACTTGTCAATGATTGTTGGCCTACGGCACGGCTTGCGAGCAAGCCGTGGCACAGGTTTGTCCATGGCACACACGTTTATCCATGGAAGCCAGGGCAGCCGGCCGAGGGATCGCCCGGTGTGGCACGGCTCGGGTAGCCTGGAAGGGTTTCCCTTCGGCTGGACTATTCAATGGGTGTCGGCCTACGGCACGGCTTGCGAGCAAGCCGTGGCACACGTTTAGCCGTGGCACAGGTTTGTCCATGGGAGCCAGGGCAGCCGGCTGATGACGATCAATCGGCCGTCGCCGTCACGCGGGAAGGCGAAGTGATCGCCGGCGATGAGCCCACGTGCTTTTGGAAAAAGGCGACCAGGGTTTGCTCGTAGGATTCCTTCACGGTCAGGATCGACTGATTGTGCTTGGCGCCCGGCACTAGCCACAAGCGGTCGAGCCGGGCGAACCGCCGGCTCATGGCCTGGGCGACCTCGGCGGGAATGAAGGCGTCGCGCTGGCCGTGGATCATCAGCACCGGCTGCTGGGTCCGCCGCGCGGCCCGCTCGGGGAAGATGTAGCTCACGCCCCGTTGCCGTTCCACGTAATGGGCCACCCGGGCCAGGTGCCAATCGATGACCCAGTTGGGAAACACTTGAAAGAAGAAACTGTAGCCGGTGTAGATCCGCATCCACCGCCGCATCGAGTAGGTCAGCGTTCCCAGCAAGGGATAGGCTCCGTCGGTAACCAAGGCGGCCACCCGAGCCGATTGACTGGCCAACCAGACAGCGACGTTGGCTCCGCGACTCACGCCCAACACGCCCAGCGGCAGCTTGGGCGCGCGGGCCTCGATGGCTGCCAGCACGGCCTCGACATCCTGACACTCGAAACGCGAGACCCACGGCAGCGGATTGTAGCCGGTCTTGCGATCGCTTTGCCCCTGGTTTCGGAAATCGAAGGTCACCACGTCGAAGCCCGCGACTCGCAGGCATTGTGCAAACGGCAGCGCGTTCCAGCGGTCGCCGTTGAGTTCGTGACAAAACAAGATCACACCCAGCGGGGTTTCCGTCTGCGCCGGCAACCAGCTTCCGCGGATGGTCAGGCCGTCTTCGGTGGTTACCTCGAAAGGCGCGGCCGTGGGGTCGGGCTCGTAGCTAGCGGCCGTCATCATGGGAATGTCTTCAGAAAACCGCGCAAGCTGCGGTTTGTAATGCAGATTGAAGACAAACGCCCACAGAATGGGCTGGACCAGCAAGATCCAGCCAGCCAGCCCTAGAACGATCCAAAGGAGGACGGTCCCAGCCGTCGTCAGCAGTTCAGCCATGATTCGTCTCACACCCGCGGGGCGTTTCCCCGACGGACCCTTCCGACCGTCCCCAATCGCGGCGTCTCACCCCAATCCCCTGCGCCACCCGGAGGGCCAATTGCCGTCCGCTCGGGGAGGGATTCCGCGAGCCGCCTCGCGCACCGCGAGCCACGATTGTAGAATGCAGCGGCGAAAACCAGAACCGCTGGACCGGTCGAATCCGCTGCCCAAACGCCCCGAGAAGGTGACCAATGTTCCGAATGGTCATGCTCCCACCCAATTGGTTGCCTCATTGGCCCGAGACGATTCGGGCGGCTGTTCCCGAGTGCGAGCTGCTGCCGTTTGATTCGCCGGCCGAAGCCGACCTGGCCATCCGCACCGCCGAGGCGGCTTACGGCACGGTGCCGCCCGAGCTGTTGGCCGTGGCCGACAAATTGGAGTGGATTGCCGCTCCGCTGGCCGGTCTGGGTCCCGAATGGTTTTACCCCGAGCTGGTCAGGAGCTCCGTCGTGGTGACCAACACCCGGGGGATTTTTGATGACCATCTTAGTCACCACGCCCTGGGCCTGATCGTGGCCCATTCGCGCCACTTCAACTACTACCGCGATCAGCAGGCCAAGCGGAATTGGGCCCAAGGTCGGGCGATTCAGCACCTGCCCGATTGCACATTGCTAATTGTCGGCTGCGGGGCGGCTGGTCAGGCCACGGCCCGCCTGGCCAAGGCGTTTGGCATGAAGGTCCTGGCCACCGACGCCCGGCAAACGGTTCCTCCCGAGGGTGTCGACGAGCTGCACCCCCCCGAGCGGTTGCTCGATCTGCTCCCGCTGGCCGATTACGTGGTGATGTTGGTGCCCGAGACGCCCTCGACCCTCAAAATGATGGGTGATGCGGAGTTCGCGGCCATGAAGTGGGGGAGCTATTTCATCAATCTGGGTCGCGGGCGAACCGTCTGCCTGGACGCCTTAGTGGCCGCGCTGGATCGCGAGCAACTCGCCGGCGCGGCCCTGGACGTGTTCGAGGTGGAACCGCTGCCGCCGGACCATTTGCTGTGGGGCCGGCCGGAGGTCTTGATCACCCCCCACGTAGCCGGCGAGGGCCCCTACTGTTGGGACCGGCGACTGGAGCTGCTGATCGACAATTGCCAGCGGTTCGCCGCGGGCAAGCCGTTGAAGAATGTGGTCGACAAGCGGCAATGG
>JBJHDE010000070.1:0-13968 GCA_050486385.1 Planctomycetales bacterium
GTCGGGCACCAGGGCCAGTACGAAGCCCCGCACCGCCGAGGTGTGCTGAATAAACAGCGTTTGCACCAGTCGGGTGTGGGTGTCGTCGTCAGCGGTTTTGGCGGATTCGGATTCGGGACTCATCGGCTGCACGCGGCGCGGCGGGATCGGGCCGCCGGTTGGGCCCATCCCCTAAATGATCGCAGCCAGCCGAATCTTAGCAAGCGTCGCGGAATGCGTGGGGGGGCCGGACGTCCCGAGCCGGATACTCCGCCGCCGAGCGACCGGTCTCAGCGTCCCAACGGCAACGTAAGCAGCGGGCCGGTGCCGGCGGTCGTGCGATCGAAGTCCATCCGTCGCAGCAGCAGCATCAGCATCAAGGTGGCCTTCGACTCCTGATCGCGGTCATCGATGTAGTACCAATGATTGCGATAGTGAATCGCCACGAAGGCGCACTTGGGCCGTTTGAAGGGCCCACCAGGCATGCTGTACACGCGGAACAATCCCTCGAGTGCCTGATTGGGATTGGTCGTACCCGCTGCGACCCGCGCCAGCCCGCACTTGAGATGCTCGGCAGGGACCTCGACTCCCTGGGCCAGAAAGAAAAAGGCCTGCGCCATGCAACGCGTCGTGACCAGCAGCTCGTCACGGGGCTCGGTCGGAACCCGCGCTGGGTCGGGCACCCCTTTGGCCAATCGCACGGGATACTGCGTCAGGCCAGGCTGAAGATTGAGCAACTGTGCCAGGTCGTGCATCTCGGCCCGGTCTTGTGCGGCGGGATTCACCTTAAAGTCCAGGCGATTCACCCGGCGGATCAATTGCCAGGACTGGCCGTCTTCGGTGCGTCGGTATTCCAGGCCGCTGTTGGCCGCGCTGACGGCCGCGGCCCCATTGACGGCATCCAACGGCAGGGGATCGCTCACGTCAATTTTCAGCGGTTCGGCCCGCAGAGACACGAGTTGTTCGTTCGCCGCAATTTGCAACAAATCGGTTGCCCAGCGAAAACGCTCGTAATCGGCCGGACGACTGCTCACGGGACTGGTCGAGCCGTCCCAGTTGGGCACGCCGTTCAGGGCTTCAACCCACAATCGCATCAGGCTGGAAAGCTTCCACCCGCTTTGCACAAGAAACGTCAGCTTTTCGGCGGTGATCGGCGTAAAGAAGCGTTCGACGCTGGCCTCGTCGTCCCGGGGCAAAAAGCTCACCGTCGGCCGATCGGCCCCACTGATTTGCCCAAACGGCAAGGTCGCGGTGAAGGTGCGAAAAATCCCCCCGTCGCTCTCGGTACTCCAAAACGGTCGGAACTCGGTCGATGCGGCCAACTCGTACTGCGTGGCGATACTGCCCACATCCAGCGTGACGGGGTTCTCCACATAGCGCAGCCGTACGATGCTCGACAGGGCCTGCTCCAGCTCGACCCGATGGACGGCCTCGCCGTAGCGGCCATGCGTCCGCTCGATGGTCTTGGGACCAAACGCGCAGCCGGTCAACGTCAGCAAGGCCAACACACACGCCAGGCGTTTCATCCGGGCGACTCCTGGGGGGTCGGAGTTCGCGGAAGCTTGGGGGGATCGTGGGGCGAGAGCGGCCATCGACCCATTCGGCCAACGCCCGGGAATGCGACACCCCCCACACAGGCCCTTGGGAAGGGCACTGGGTAAGCACACGCTTAAAGGCATCGGTCGCATGGGGTAGCGCGGTTGAAGGAATCGCGCCCGGCGGTGCCAATCTTCTTACATGCACGGATTATTTCGCGCGTCCCGATTGTTCTGTACATGCGGATTCGCACGCCCTGGTGGCGGGGCCATCAACCCGACGGGTCGAGGGCTTTGCGAAACATGGTGCCCCAGCCGACTTGCACCAGGCCCAGGCGACGGCAGAGGGCCTCGCCGGCGGTGTTGCCTTGATCGGTTTGAATTTGCACCCGCTGGACCGCGCGATTCCGGAGCCGACGGAAGACCTCGGCCATCATGTAGCTGGCCACGCCCGCCCGACGGCGGCGGGGATTCACTTCCACGTGCCAAAGTTCGTAAACCGAGATTCCCCAGTTCGACGAGAGCGGCTCCAGCTCGCACACCGTGGTCCGGCCCAACGGCTCGTCATCGCTGGCCGAGATCAGATCGAATCGCCAACACCGCTGGGAGTTCCACATGTTGGCCTCCCACCAATCGTCGCTGCATGCCTCTTCGAAATCGCTGAGCATGGTGCTCCGCATGAGCGCCATGAAGTTGCGATCCATCTTCGGCGTAAAGTTGGCCAGGTCCAGCTCCCACAAACAGGTCTGACGGTGCATTGCGTAGCCGCAGCGGGCAAAAAAGTCCTTGGCCCCCGGCAGACTATCCAACACGCCCGCCAAACCACTGGCGCGGTACATGCCCAAGTAAAACGGACTGAAGCGGTCGCCCTCGCCCGAGAACACCTCCTGGCAGCCCACGCCCGCCAAAAAGGCCTCGGCGCGTTGCAAAAGTTGCGACCCAATTCCCTGACGCCGGTACTCGGGCCGGACCATGATCATGGCGATCATGCCCCGGGCAGTGGAGACGGTCTTGCGGTTGTCCGACAGTCCCAGGCAAGCGTGGACAAAGCCCACCAGGCCGCTTTCGCTTTCGGCCACGATCAAGCCCGCTGGGTCGAAGTAGGGCTTGTCGAGAATGCGGTATTCCAGCAGCGAAAGCGGCACCCTTCGCGCAAGGGCTGGCCCACTGGCCGAGACCTGCCACAGATCGGCCAGGGCCTGGAGATCGGTGTTGCGGAAGGTGCGAAAGTGAATCAACGAAATGTCTTGGGCGGGAGAGGACCAAACACGGAATCACGCCGATTCGGACGGTGCCAGGCACCGCGGTGTGTCGCACAACCCCATCGACACACCCCAGGCCGAATAACCGGACTCAACCATGCGGTGCCACGCTGCTGACGGTCGCCAGACACCGCGCGCATAATCCATTGTCCAACGCAACCGGCGACCAGGCAAATGCTCACTTCGAGCCAGGCGGATCAAACGCCACGAAAATGGTGTCATCTTCCACCCGAACCGACCAACAGGGATGCCGCAAGCTCGCGCTGGTCTGATGTTGGCCGGTCCTGACACAAAACTGCCAACCGTGCCAGGGGCAGGTGACACGATCGCCGTCAAGTCGCCCCTCGCCCAAGGGCCCGCCTTGATGGGGGCACACGCCATCCATCGCGTAGATCGTGCCATCGACATTGAACAATGCCACGATGTGCCCAGCGACCACCACCTCCCGCGCGGTCCCAGCAGGACAATCCACCAACCGTGCGGCTGGGTGATAGGTGCTCATCGTCCGACCCACGCGGCAATCGCCCGAAGTTCCAGGCAATTCCCCCGGCCCCTGGTGTGTCGTGCCCCCGCTCCGGCGTCCCGCCCCAAAACGCTACCGATCCCTGCGAACGTCCTAAATCAGCATCGACTTCGGACCAACGGTCTGGCGATTCACACACCGATGGACAAGCCACCAGTGCCAGACGGTTCGTCTCCCCCGTTGCAGAAACCACTTGGGTGTATGGGGCCTCCGGAGCACTTATCAAAAATTTTACCCTAGCCATCGGCTGCGTCGGTGACAACACTCCCGCGGCGCCCGGCTTCCGCGGCGATGGCCAGGCAGGCAACTTGTCCCATTCGCGAAGTATTCACACACAAAGTCGACTGAGTCGCGGGGCCGTCCAGTCCGCCGGCGCCAATCACCTGAACGGGGCAAGCGGGATCGGGGTCGGTGTAGTTTAACGTCTGGGGAAGCCGGCCCGCGGCCATCGCCAACAGGCTGCCGGTCAGTTCCAGCGGTCCAGCGGCTGCTCCGCACGAACCCAGATAGCTTTTGCCCGCCCACACCGGCACCCCGCCCAGGACGCGGCGAATCGCGGTACTCTCGATCGCATCGCATTCCTGCAACGACCAGCCATCGGCATTCACATGCCCCACGTCTTGGGGCGTCCACCCGGCGTCGTCCAGCGTCCGCCGTAGTGTGTTGGTCAGCGCGGCTTCCCGTTGGGCGGGTTGAGGGCCTTGGTAGCCGCTGGCCCCACCCGCAACCCGAGCCCATACGCACGCGCCGCGGGCCTCGGCGTGGTCGCGACGTTCTAACACGAACACGCAGGCGCCTTCGCCCTGGACATAGCCCGCATGGCCGCGATCGAACGGCCGCATGGCCCCGGCCGGGTCGTCGTTGGCCCGCGAGAGCGGCTCGGTCAGGCAAAGCTGCACCATCCGCAACGGAAAGATCAACGCGCTGGTGCCACCAGCCAACATCACATCGGCCCAGCCGCGCTGGATGACCCGCACGGCTTCCAACACCGCCAGATTTCCGCCCGCCTCGCCCAGGACGATCGAGTTATTCGGCCCCCGGGCGTCCTGGGCGATGCCCACATGGCAAGCCGCCATGTTGGGCAGATACTTCAACATGAACAGGGGGAAACAGGCCCCCTGCATCACGTGGCCCCACCGGTCGAAGTGGAACCGCCGCTGCTCATCCAGGCAGGCTTCGTAGAGCATGCGGTTGTCGGGACCGCTGTCGAGGCTGAGATTCGTGGCCATCACGGTCCCCAACCGCTCGGGATCGACCTGGGTGCCGGTCAGACCCGAGTCCTCGCGGGCCAGCACGGCGGCGGCGAATCCAAGTTGGATGTCGCGGGCCATGACCTTGAGCGCTTTGCGAGGCTTGACGTAACGGACCGGATCAAAGGCGTCGACCTCGCCGGCAATCTGGACCGGCAGGCTGGAAGGATCAAACGCCTGGATGCGGCGAACACCGCTGAGGCCCTGGGACAGGCTCCGCCAGAAGGAGGCCAGGGTCTGGCCCAAAGAACTGATGAGCCCCACCCCAGTGATGACCACATCGTTGGGTTGTGGGGCTGAATGCATGGGAGGAGTCATGGCCGAAACACAAAAAAGATCGAGATATCGTCATCGCGCGAGCTATTGCTACAATATCAGCAGTGGGGGCATGCCAATTGGTGGGTCTGGGCGCGGGTTGACCGCCCCAGGCGAGCGGATTGGTTGGCGGGCCACCACCACCAGTTTACCTCAGCTTCGGTGACTTGGGGCGGGGGTGAAGATTGAACAGGTCCCCCCATTCCGATCGTAGAACCCACAATCCCCTGCCCATGGATCGGGGTGGAATGCGGCTTCGCCTAGGTGAGTTCCCGGCCACGGTTGAGTGGTTTGGGCCTGAGTCGGGTGGTCGCAGGGTGGCAGATTGACGCACGTGGGGGGTATCACCCTTGAACTGGTCCTAAAATTGCTTGTAGTCTCTCTTGGTGACGTAAACATGAGGTATATTGTACTTCTGTCTACCTAGCCAAATGGTTTTAGTTCCTTAGAACTAGGCGTCGGTTCGAGGGGTACGGAGTTCGTCCCCAACCGTCGCCAGATGTCCGGCGGTCCTTCCCCAGGACACCAGTCACGGACGTAAAGTCCGCCGGTTTCTCTCTTTGGTGAAAGGTTTGTGTTTCTATGGCAATTCGAATGCTCGTGGTCGATGACCACCAAGTCGTCCGTTCGGGTGTCGAGAGTCTGACCCGCGGGACCGATATCGAGGTTGTGGCCGAGGCCGCGACTGGCGAGGCGGCCCTGGCGGAAACCGAGCGGGTGAAGCCCGATGTTGTGTTGATGGATATCCGGATGCCGGACCGTGACGGTCTGCAGGCGCTGGAGCAGATCAAGGAGCGTCACCCCGAGGTGCCGATCCTGATGATGTCCAACTACGACAATCCCACTTACGTGGCCCGCGCCATGGCGTTGGGCGCTAGCGGTTACTTGCTCAAGGGCACCGAGAAGGCGGATCTCGTTTCGACGATTCGCGCCGTGGCCGCCGGCAAGAACGCGTGGAAGCCGCACGAGTTGCGTCGCGTGGCCGCCACCCCGTTGGATCAGGTCAACAGCGGCCCCATCAGCGAGGCCTCGCTGACCCAGCGCGAGACCCAAGTGCTCAAGCAATTGGCCCTCGGGTTGAGCAACAAGGAGATCGCCAAGACGTTGCACATCAGCGTCGAGACGGTCAAAGAGCACGTCCACCACATCCTGGAAAAGCTCGGCGTATCGGGCCGGACTCAGGCGGCGGTGTGGGCCGTGCGCAACGAATTGATCTGACACCGAAACAGCCTTCGGTGTCATGCGGTCAGGGGGCTCGTTTCTTCAACCGACGAGCGAGCCACCTTTTCCCAATTCACAAACAGGTTCTCCGGAGCGTCCCAGGCCCCGGAGGCGTTGGGGTGCGGCACCCACCGTCGCCCAAACTGCACGAGACTCACCACAATGGACCCACCGCGGGGCAGGGAAACGTCCCGCGCTGGCGCTCGACGCCCGCATCGTGCAGGAGTCGGCAGGGAGGCTGTGTCGCCATTCCCGCCCGACCCCCAGACCCGGATCCCCGCGGAGCCCCTCAACCCCACTCGACCGGAGTCATCGGCCGCCGGGCAGAGCCTCTTCAATGCCAAACGATGCCCAGATGGGGCGGTGCAGGAACTGGGACATGTCTTCAGGCAGGCCCAACACACCAGAATCGCCGTGATACTCGGCGGTGGCCCGGCCATCAAAGACGATGTTGTCCATCGGCTCGATGCCCCCAACAGTGGTGGCCTTGCCTTCGATGGCCCAGGTCAAGTGCGGAATCCGCCGCAAATCGCCAAAGCGATTGGGCCCATTGTGCAGGGTCCCCAGCAGGATGACGTCGTCTTCCTCGCGGCCATCGTCTCGTACAGCGCGGAACACATCGTCCAGAAAGTTGATCTCCACGCCCGCGTCCTGGGTGTCCAGTCGGACATTCACAAGCGTGAACGTAAACCGGCGATCTTCGCCAGGCCCGACCACGCGAAACGCCGCAACGAACGGCGGGTACTGAAACAACCCATCGGGGTCGCCCACAACATACGTCGTGGGGTCCATTTCCAAAGTGTCCGCGTCGTAAAAAAACGCGAGCTGCTCCCGACGATCCAGGGGCCCGAGTCCCCCACTTTTGGCGACACGGTAGTTGCGCCCTTCGGTGGCCAGGGACATGACAATGTCTTTGAGAAAGGCGTCGTTCCTGGAGTCAACGCCCTGAATCGCCAGCACATCGAAGCGTCCGACAATCGGGGCCAGACTCTCGGCCAAGTCAAGATTTTTCTCATCGGCGCGAAGATTGGATCGGAGATTCCACGAGGCCATGACAATCGAGCCCCGACTCATCGCGGGTGCCGAGCCCGATGGCGACGAGCCTCCGGGGCTGGATGAGCCCACGAAATCGGGAAGCAGGGCCAACACCCGATCGCGGTCGAAAAAGTAGGTGGCCAGCAGGCCCAGACCGCCCAGGATCAGGGCTGTGGTGAGAAATCGCGAAATCATGGCGGCCGCTCCTTGGTCCACTCCATGCCGAGAGGGTTCGAGGCGGCGATCATAAACCCTACAGCCGCCAGCCCCCAAGGCCGCTTTTTCGGAGGCCAGGAAGGGCCCCATTCCCCCTAACCGAACCATTGCGCCACGCTGTCGGCACCGCGACGATTGCCGTTGTGCGTGGTCCCTGGCGGGTCGGAGTGGAAACTGCTATCAAATTTTTCAGCCGTTACCGGCTGAAATCGGTGACCGGCAGCTTGTTGCCGGCTCGCAGCAGTCGCTCACCGAAACGTCCGCGATATCCCACCCAGCAGGAGCCCTCAGGAGATGGCGGTTGCCGAGAACACGATCCATTGCCTCGACTGTGTGGAAGGACTCCAGCAACTGCCGGCCGGATCGGTGGACCTGGCGTTTGCCGATCCGCCGTTCAACATTGGCTACAAGTACGACGTCTATCAGGATCGCCTGGGCTACCAGAAGTATCTTGACTTCAGTCGCAAGTGGATGGCCGGCGTGGCCCACGCGCTCAAACCCGACGGCACCTTCTGGTTGGCCATTGGGGACGAGTACGCCGCCGAGCTCAAACTGATCGCCCAGAACGAACTGGGCTTCATCTGCCGCAGTTGGGTCGTGTGGTATTACACCTTCGGCGTGAACTGCAAATACAAGTTCACGCGGAGCCACGCGCACCTGTTTTACTTTGTCCGCGACGCCAAGGCGTTTACCTTCAATCACGACGATCCCGCCCTCCGTGTGCCTTCGGCCCGACAGCTTGTCTATGCCGATCGCCGGGCCAACTCGAAGGGCCGCCTGCCCGACGATACCTGGATTCTTCGCCCGCAGGACATTCCCGAGTCGTTTGCGCCAGACGAAGATACGTGGTACATTCCGCGGGTGGCCGGCACCTTTCAGGAGCGCAGCGGCTTCCATGGCTGCCAAATGCCCGAACAGTTGCTGGGCCGGATCATCCGCGCGTGCAGCCGCGAGGGCGAATTGGTGCTCGATCCCTTCGGCGGCAGCGGCACGACGTTGGCCGTCGCCAAGAAGCTGCAACGCCGGTGGCTGGGCTTCGAAATCTCGCCGAATTACGTCGAACAGATTCAAGGCCGCCTGAGCATGATTCGCCCCGGCGATCCGCTGTCGGGCGCGGCCGATCCCCTGACCAGCGCCCCCGACACCGCCAATGGCAAACGCCGCAAACCCTCATCGCTGTTCTGAGTCCCCTGGCCCCGAGCCTCGGGCGTCGGCGGCCAACTTGGCCCGCCAGACCAGCGGGCTGGTGCCCAGTGGCCGCTTGGCCGGCGTCGAGTGGTTCGCCGACCTGGACTCCACCAGCAGCGAGGCCCGCCGACAACTGGATGCCGGACTTCTGGCCAGCGGCTTGCCGCGGCTGATCCTCGCCGAGCATCAATCCGCGGGTCGCGGCCGGGGCGATCATCGCTGGTGGTCGGCCCGCGACAGCCTGGCCTGCACCTGGGCGGCCGATCCCACGGCCTGGCAAGTCGATCGCTCGCGCTGGCCGACCATGGCCCTGGTTGCCGGACTGGCCGTGGTCGAAGCTTGCGGCACGTGGATCCGCCAACCTGGCCTGGGCCTGCGGTGGCCCAACGATGTGTACCTGGGCCATCGTAAACTGGCAGGGATCCTCACCGAGTTGGCCTTGACACCCGATGGCCAACCGCGACTGCTGGTGGGTATCGGTTGCAACGTCAACGACCCGTTGGATTCGGCGCCCGCGGAGATTCGCCAACGGGCCACCAGCCTGCTGGCGGCCACCGGTCAGTGCGTCGACCGTGGCAGCCTGCTGCGGGCGATGCTCGAACGGCTTGATCACCATCTGCATCGCCTGGGTCAAGACCCCGACGCCCTGGGCCCCGACTTCGACGCCGCTTGCCTGCAACGCGGGCAATGGCTGACCATCGCCACGCCTCAAACCCGCGTCGAAGGCCAATGCCAGTCAATCGCCGCCGACGGGGCCCTGATGTTGCAAACCGCCCAGGGCCTGGTGCGGGTCGTCAGCGGCTCGGTCGTGGACACGCGAGACTGAACGCTTAGGACTAAGAAATCCCCCCGGGACTCGGGGATCGGCCCCGACAGGGCCGAAATGCGGATTACGCCCCCCGACCGTTGACCGGAAAAAATGGGCTGGTGCTGCGTGGGCCCAATCTGCTAGACCCACACACCCCATCTTGGTCCGATTCTCGGATGAGGAGCATTTTCGATGCTCGCCGACATCAACCCGCTCGACGACAAGGCCGCTTGCCCCGGTATCCCGCCGGGGCCTGGAGCCTGGGCGATGGCCCTGCGTCGGTTGATTCTGATGGTGTTGCTGCTGTGCGTGGCCGCAGGATGCGTGACCCGGCGGCTGATCGTGCGGAGCGATCCGCCCGGGGCCCTGGTCTATGTGGACAACTACGAAGTTGGCCGCACGCCGGTGGGTGTGAATTTTCTGTATTACGGGGTACGGCAGGTGCGGCTGGTGCTGGACGGTCACGAGACCCTGACCGAATACGTGTGGCTGCGTCCGCCGTGGTACGAGGTGGCGCCGGCGGAGTTTGTGGCCGAGAACTTTGTGCCGTTGGATATTCAGGATCGACGCGAGGTGTTTTACAAACTCCGCCCCCGGGCCGAAGCGGCCACGGGCCCGTTGATTCAACGCGGCGAACAGCTTCGCGGCATGGCCACCGGCACGGTACCGCCACCGCCGCAATCGGTGGAACGCCCCCGCGACGAGGCTCCGCCCGAAGACATTCCCGCCCCGAGTCGCTGAACGTCGTGCTGGGCCCCGTGTGGGGATTTTGACCTTGTTGACCTGATCCATGCCGACTATTGATGCTGGCCCCAAGCCGTCGCGGGCGGTTGAGTGCAATCCACCAGAGTTCCGCAACGGACGAGGAGCATCGGGTTTGGCAGGAAGCGTTGGGAGCGTGGAACCCATGGAGTGTGGTCACCGACTGAGTCGCGGGTGTGCGGCGATGCTGGTAATCGCGGCGTTGATGGTCTCGGCGGGATGCCAGGGATTGCAGTCGCGGAACCTGAATGCCGACGGCGTGCGCTATTATCAATCGGGCCAGTACGAGGCCGCGGCCTCGATGTTTGCCGAGGCCGCCCGGGTCGACCCGCAGAATGCCGACGCCTACTACAATCTGGCCGCCGCCCGGCATCAGCTTGCCAAGCTGAGCGGGCAAGAGTCCGAATTCCACTTGGCCGAGCAGTACTATCGCTATGCCCTGACGGCTTCGCCCCAACACACCGATAGCCACCGTGGCCTGTCGGCCTTGCTGTTGGACGCCAAACGGCCCCAAGAAGCCGAAGAGCACCTGATGGCCTGGAGTCGCATGGCGCCCTACCGCGCCGAGCCAATGATCGAATTGGCCAAGGTCAAGTTTCAGAGCGGTCGCCGCGACGAGGCCGTCACGCTGCTCCGCGAAGCTGCGTTGATTGACCCCACCAAGAGCGAAGCCCTGGTCTACCTGGGTCAGTTGCAAGAACACAACGGCGATGCCCAATCGGCGTTGGCCAGCTACCAAATGGCCTTGCAGCAGAATCCGCGTCAGCCGGGCGTGGCCCAACGGGTTGCCCAGCTCCGTCAGCAGGTCCTGCTGGGACCGGCGCCTGCCAACGGCAGCACGCAGATGGCCAACGATCCCCAAGACCGCTCGACCCGCTGAGTCGCGCTTTGGGCTGGCGCCAGCCAGGAATCGGCCGTCGGCTGTGCACCTTTCGCGAGTTTGGCGGTGGGACGATGCTTGGGTTTCGAAGTCCGCTTCCCAGGCCACCAACCCACGGTGATGGCCATCACCGCAATGAGGGGAAGCTCGCCCCTTCTGCCGGTGTGATTTCACCGTGAGTTGAATTGTTTCACGTGAAACAATTGTTCAGCGGCGATCGGAACCCTGAGAGGGGAGAGCGGCTCGCCCTGTGCGGGAGCTTGCGTCCGCCAGGTCCGATTTTCGAGGCGCCTTGGACCAGAAAGCCCATCGGCTCGCGATTGAAGATGCTTGCATAGGTCGCCCGGGCGAGCGAAACTCAAGAGTCGGGTGGGTTTCGCGCGATCGCCTTCTCAGCCTCTTGAGCGGCCAAACGGATGACTGACAGTCCGACCCCCGTGGTCGAATCGGCCCCGGCCGACGCGCCGGATACGGCTGCGCCCCCGGTATCGGCCCCGCCGAGTCCCTGGGCGGTGGACCTGGCCTTGGCGGTGATTGCCGTGGGCCTGGCCACGTGGGCTTGGTCCGCGACCGTGCCGCCACCGCTGGTGCCCGAGCCCCTGGTAGTGGCTGGCGGTTCGAATGGCCCTGCCGATCGGGTGCTGCACATCGACGCTGGCGGCACCGTTCACGATGGCAATCGCGGCTTTTCGGGGGCTGGCCCCCTGGTGGCCCATTGGCAGGCCAGTGGTGTTCGCCCGACCCGCGTTGAGTTGCAAGTTGCCGACACCGTGGTGGCGGCCGTAGCCCTGCGGACCGCGCAGCAGTTGGGTCGTGGTGGTGTGCGCGAGGTCCGCATCGTTCCCTGGACCGAATGACCGGGTGGGCCTGATGCTGCTGAAATACAAAATTCCCGGCGGAACCGCCCAGTCGATCCTGTTGCCCAGCGATCGGGTCTTCAAAATTGGCTCGGCGGCCACCAGCGATGTGGTGCTGAAACGCCCCGGCGTGCAGAGCCTGCATTGCGCCTTGGTGGTGCATAGCGGCCAACGGCAGCTTGTCGCCTCGAAGCAATCGCAACAGGTTGCCGTCAACGGTAAGCCGGTGGCCCGGGCCGTGATCAAGCCCGGCGACACCTTCGAAATCGCCGGCGTGTACTTTGACGTCGCTGACGAGAATGACGAACTGGTCGGCGACGAGGGACCGGGACTGAAGGTCGTCGACGACCAGGACTTTGATTTCGATCTGGCCCCCTTGCCCGACGAGCTGCCGAGTTCCCAGCCAAAGACCATCGAGACGCCGGCGACCGCCTCGCAACCCGACAGCAGCCCGGCGCCGGCGGCCAAGCAGTCCGCACCGGCAAGCAAGGCCCCTCCGCCGGACGACGATGATGACGATATCTTCGCGCTGGCCGACGATCCCGCCCCCGCACCGGCCCCGCAGGCCACCACGAAGCCGCAACAACCCGCCAAACCACGGCAACCGGCGAAGCCACAGCAACCCGCCAAGTCGCAGCCCCAGGGCCAGCAGCCTGCCACGGCCAAGGGCACGGCCGCTTCCAGCAAGCAGCCCGCACCGGCAACGCCAGCCGTTGATGACGATCCGTTCGGCCTGGACAGTCCCAGCCCCTCGGCCGCGCCGGCGGCCAACGATGGTGGCTTCGGACTCGATGGTCCCAGCGGCGGTGGCTCCGCGGGTCTCGACCCGGTGGCCGACGCCTTGGGTCTGGGGGCCAGCGACGAGTTTGGTCTGGGTGGCGGCTCGAGTGGCGGAATGGGATTAGGCGGCGGAATGGGTTCGGCCGGCGGCCTGGATCCCCTGGGCGGCGATCTGATGTCGGCCCAGGCGACTCCCCCGCCGCCGCCACCAGAACCCAACTTCGTGGCGAAGTTCTTTGCCTCGAAGGCCTTTCAATTTGTGCTGGCCGCGGGGTTGTTGGTGGTGGCCGGCGGCATTCTGGCGGGCATCGCCCTGAATCAGCCAACGGTGGCCGATCGCTTTAGCGCGGCGGACTCGGCCTATACGGCCAAGCAGTTCGAGCAATCGCAACGGCTGTTCAGCTCGTTCATGAGCCGCTATCCCACGGCACCCCAAGCCGATGAGGCTCGGATCAAGCACGACCTGATCGACCTGGTGCCCCTGTATCAAGGACGCAACTGGGCCGAACTCCGCGAGGCCGTGCAGGCGGCCGTGACCGACTGGGGACCGCTGGCCTTCCATCCGGTGGCCCAAGAGCAGTTGCAGATCATGATTCCCGCCATGTGCTTTGGACTCACCGGGCGGGCCGAGGCCAATGCCGATTCCACCGCGGCGGCCAGCAACGCCACCGGGGCGCTGCAATTGGCCCAAGGCTATCTGTCGGCCGATGTCTATCGCAACGAAGGACTGGCCGGGCTGGAAGAGCGATTGTTTGTGCTGACCCAGCGGCAACGCGAGACCGCCCGGCTGACCGAAGCCGTGGCGGCCATCCGCAAGGCGACCTCCGCCGGCAACGCCCGGGAGGCCGACGCCTTGCACACGGCGCTGCTGGCCGAGTTCCCGCGACTCCGCGAACGGGCCGAGCTGCTGCAAGCCCTGCAACCGTTGTCCGACGTATTGGCCAAGCAAATCACCGTCGACGAGTTGCCGCCCGACGACACGGCAGGGCCAATCGCGGGGCTGACGGCCGTGGGCTCGCTGGCGGTTTCGCCGACCGAAGCCACGCCCGAGCGAAGCCAGTTGCAACGCAACGACGATGGGACGTTGACCCAGACCGACCCCGACGGTCGGCGGTGGCTGTGGCGGCTGCCTCGGCCGGCGGTGGGCACTCCGGTGGCCAATGCCGAAGGCACCCTCTGGGCCGTGGCGGGCGAACGCAGCGACATCTACCTGCTGGATCTTCGCGAGAAGTCCTGTCGGCTGGCCATCGCCGTGGGGCATTCTTCGGGCACGCTGCGCGGATTGCTGTGGGGCCCGAATGCCTATCTGCTGGTCGCGGTGGATCAGGGCTTCGATCGCACTCGGCTGGCCGTGTAC
>JBJHDE010000071.1:0-13646 GCA_050486385.1 Planctomycetales bacterium
GGCATAAGCAACCCGGCGGCCCGTTTCGCAATTGGACCTTCGTCAATCAAGGCACTCCGCAACACGAAGGCGAACGCTCCAACAGCCGCGGCAACGCCAGCTACTGTAACGCGCTGTTCAGCTATCGCCCCCAGCTTCAAGGCGACTCGTGGCGGGAAGGCGTGGTCGAGGCCACCGACAACCTGGTCTCCGGTGGGGCCGACGGCGGGTTGCACAGCCGCGACAACCAACCCGCCCAAGTAACATTCGCCCATTTCTCGCCCTACGTCATTGCGGGCAAGCCGGCCGACGGGGCCGATCCCATGACGCAACCGGCCACCGAGGGCCTGGTGCTCACCGGGCAGGCGCTGGGCAGGGTGGACCTGGCCGTTTCGGTCGACCAAGGTCAGAGTTTCAGCGAGCCGGTGGCCGTCGAAGGGCTGTTTCGTCGCGACCTGACCGACCTGGTCAAAGGCCGCTACGGCTGGTGGATCCGCTTCACGTTGCCCAGCGGCAGTCGGCTGGATGGCGTGGACTTCGTCACCTGCTGCCAGATGAACCAGGCCATGTACCCGCGACTCACGCCCAACGGCTGTCGTGTGGACTACCGTGCGGCCTCGCGGGCGGTGGTGCCGGTGCTGCCCAACTTCGGATTGGACGAGGATCGCCTGGCGGACATCGAGGTGAGGTCGCTCCGCAGCGAGAATCTGGCCTATCGGCCGCTGAGCCCCGAGAACGCCTTTGCCTACACGACCACCAACAATCAACCGGGCCAGGTGGCCTTTCGCATTAGCAGCCCCCGGCCGTTGATCGAGGTCACCGCCGCCATGCGGTACCGGTTGCGGGTGCCACCGCCCGAGCGAACGCGATTCGCCTTGGAGCTGTCCACCAATGGGGGCCGCGATTGGCGAGCGATGTCCGAGGCCGACATTCCCGCGGACAACGAATACTCCAGCGGCTGGGTCCAGGGACGCAACGACCTGAGCCAGCAACCCGCCGGCGAGGCCATTGTCCGGGGAACCATCGATCAGGGCGGCCACACGACCAGTGTGTTGGCCTTCCAGGCCTACGGTATCCATCGCACGCCGGCACCGGGTCGGGTGCGGATGACCTATGTGTGGCTCGAAGGCAATGAAGAGAAGCAGCACGTCGTCGAGATCCCGGCCGGCACCGAGCAGCGTGGGCTCACCGTGCCGACCGGCCCCGAAGTCCGCGACGTCTCGATTCGCCTGGACGCTCTGTGAGGCCAGGCGGTCGCTGGCTCAACCGTGAATGCCTTCGGCGGCCAGATACCGCTCGGCATCCAGGGCGGCTCGGCAACCGGTTCCGGCGGCCGTGACAGCCTGGCGGTAGTAATCGTCGGCCACGTCGCCAGCGGCAAACACACCCTCGACGCTGGTGTAGGTCCGGTCGCCGCGCTCCAGAACCACATAGCCCTTGTCGTTGAGCTTGATCTGTCCGGCCAAGAAGTCGGTATTGGGCGTGTGACCGATGGCCAAAAACATGCCGGACGCTTCGATCTCGCGGGTCTCGTCGCCTTCGCTGCTCTTGAGACGCACTCCGGTCACGCCCTCTTTGTCGGTGCCCAACACCTCGTCGACGACCGTCTTCCACTCGAAGTGAATCTTGGGATCGTTCTCGGCTCGGCGGGCCATGATCTGGCTGGCACGAAGCACATCGCGGCGGACCACCAGGTGGACACGGCTGGCGAACTTCGCCAAGTACGTGGCTTCTTCCATGGCCGAATCGCCACCGCCGACCACGACCAGCGGCTTGTTGCGAAACCGAGGCAGGGCCCCGTCGCACACCGCACAGGCACTCACGCCGCGATTTTTGAAGGCGTCCTCGCTGGGCAGGCCCAGGTAATTGGCCCGGGCCCCGGTGGCCAGAATGACCGTGTGGGCCTCGACTGGCTCCGACTCCGAGGGCGTCAGCTTGAAGGGACGCTGCTTGAAGTCGACCTCGACAATGTCGTCGGTGATCACCCGGGTCTCGAAGTTCTTGGCCTGCTGCCGCATCAGCTCCATCAGCTCGGGGCCGGTGACGCCTTCGCCGGTGGCCTCGGGCATGTAACTGCGAATCGACTTGGGCAGGGCACTGTCGAGGTACTGCTGCAGGTTCCCGCTGGGGAAGCCGGGATAGTTCTCGACCTCGGTTGTCAGATTCAACTGGCCCAGTGGCAGCGTGCCGATTTCCTGGTTGGCCTGCGTTTCGGCCCCTTCAAAGACCAGCGGCTTAAGCTCCGCCCGGGCCGCGTAGATCGCGGCGGCCCATGCGGCGGGACCACTCCCGATGATGACAACATTCTCCGGCACAACAGCCATCCTTCCGGGCTAGATCAGGGGAAACCGTCGACTCCAATCCACCACTCCGATTCGCGGCCAACACACGACCGCTTCCAACAAATCCGTTGGACACGCGAACATTCTATCAGCACCGCCGCGAGGGTCTACGCTGCGACGCTTGCTCCCGCCCCCCTGAAACGATTAGCTTGACGGCTTAGCGGCGGTGTCGGGCCTATCGCGCGGGGGATCAAGCATGAGCATCTTGCGGGCGTTGAGTACCATCGTGGGCTGCATCATCGCCGGTGGCTGCCTGGGTGGGGGGATTGGCCTGACCCTGGGCCTGCTGGCTCCCAGCTACTACCGTATGGTCAGCCGCAGCGGGGCGTCGCCCACGTTTTCGGCCCATGAGTTCGGCCTGGGACTGGGCCTGACCCAGGGCATGGCCTCGGGCGCGGTGATCGGCGTGGTTGTGGTGCTCGCCGTCACGGTGTATGCCACCTTTGGCCCGTCGGTCCACGCCAGCCAGGAGCAACACGATCGCTGATCTCCGCACACGTTGGTTTTGCGGCGTGGCTCCAACCGAGCCCACCGCAGGCCCCACCCGCGTGCCAAGCAACCGACAGACCACGTTTGTCGCTGGGAGTCCGCTTGCCAGCCGACGCACAATTCCCCGTCCGTGGCGTCGTCCGACGTCTTCGCCCGCTGGGCTAGCATCATGAATACCAACACCGAATCCCCGCCAGCACGGTCGGGCTGGACCTTCAGCCTGGCCAGCTTGTTCTTCTTGATGGTGGCCTGCGGGCTGGCTCTGTGGCTGTTTTCGCGGGTGGGCTGGCAACCCATGTTGCTGGCCCTGACCGGATTCGCGGTCGTGAGCTTCAGCCCGGTCAGTGCCCGCTGGGCCCGCTGGCGGAGCAACCTGGTGGATATCCTGGCCACGGTGGTGTTGCCTACCCTGGCGGTCTTGGTGTTCTACCCGGAAAACAAACACCCGTGGCTGTTCGGCGAGATCGGTGCCTTCGGAGCTGCGGTGTTGCTGATGGGCTGGGTCACCCTGAGCCACAAGGAAGCCGCGGCCCTGCCCGGTGGACTGGTCACCGCGGTGATGATCGCCATGGTGACTGCCATGGGGCTCAACTGGGAGACGTACCAGACCTACGTGCATCAAATCCTTGCGCGCCAAGAGGATCCCCAAACGCCGGTCGCGGCCATGAACGCCCTGCTGCTGGCCGTGGTGCGGGTGGTGGGCGGTTTCAGCTTCATTCGGCAAAGCGTGTGGACGCTGATTTATCTGCGGACCCGGCGCCGCGGCCTGATTGCGATGATGCTGCTGATCGGCGTGGTGATTGGCCTGCTGCTGCTGCCGCTGTTGCAGTTTTGGAAGGCCACCTGAGCGACGCCCGCCGTTCAGTCACCGCGGGCGGCCGAAGTGCCCGCCACCCAGCCGGTGCTGAAGGCCGCTTGAAAGTTGTAGCCGCCGATGTAGCCATCCAGGTCGAGAATCTCGCCGGCCAGCCACAGCCCCGGTACGCGGCGGCTCCGTAGGCTGCGGGGATCGACCTCGTCGAGCGCGAGACCGCCGGCGGTGACTTCGGCCTTCTCGAAGCCTCGGCTGCCACTGACGGGAATGGCCGCGGCTTTGAGCACCTCTAGCAATCGGGCTCGCTCGGCCCGTGGGAGTTCGGCCGCCCGCCGCTCCAGCGGGACTTCCGCCAAGGCGAACAGGGCCTCGACCAACCGCCGCGGCAACAACTCGGCCACCAGCCCGGCCACTTGCCGCTTGCCTTCCTGGCGTTGGGCCTGGGTGAGCCAAGCGTCCAACTCCTCGCGACTCCGCTCGGGCAACCAATCGCATTCCAGTTCCACGCTGGCGGGATCCTCGGGGCGGGTGACCTCGCGACTGACGTCCATCGCCGCCGGGCCCGACAGGCCATGATGCGTCAGCAGCAGGGCTCCGCGACGCTCGATCAACACGCCTTGCGGCAAGCCTTTCACACGCCGGGCCGAGTCGCGCGTGGTCGCCCGCACCCGCAACCGCACATCCTCAAGTGCGATGCCCGACAGATTCGTCACCCATTCGGCCGGGGTCGTCAACGGCACCAACGCCGGGCGTGGTGGCCGGATGGTGTGTCCCAGGGCCTCCAGCCAACGGTAGCCATCGCCGGTCGTGCCACAGCCGGGGTAGCTGCGACCCCCGGTCGTCAGGATCACCCGCTCGGCCGTCAGCCGCCGTCTTGCCGTGGTGATTGCGAAGTGGGCTTCTTCACGGGCGAGGTCCAGGACCTTCTCGGCCAAACTCAGCTCGGCCCCGGTTTCTTCCAGCCAGGCCAGCAGCACCAGCACCACGTCGCGGGCCTTGTTGCTGGCCGGAAAGATCTTGCCAGTGGCCTGCTCGACCGTGGTGGGCAGGCCCCGTGCGGCAAACCACGCGACCAGCTCGCGGGGGCCCAGGGCCTTGAGTGGGTTCCGCAAAAAGGACGCGGCCGAGCCAAACGCCCGCAGAATGCCATCGGCCTCGCAGTCGTGGGTCAGATTGCAGCGGGTGCCGCCGCTCATCAGGATTTTGACGCCCGCTTTGCGATTGCGTTCAATCAGCAAGGTCCGCGCGCCCAGCTCGGCGGCGCGTCCGGCCGCCATCAGCCCCGCGGCCCCGCAGCCAATCACGATGATGTCGTAGTGCAAATCGTCGGTCGCGGTCGAGGTGACCAGGGCATCCGCCATGGGCCGATTCCGTTGAGTGAGTCAGCGAGTCGCCCGCCGCAGTGGACCGGCCGCGGGTCATTCCATGACCTTGAGGCTGTCTTGCCAGTGCAGGCGTTGAATTTTGCGGCGGACCACCAGGTGCGCCAAGGTATGAAACGTCATGCTGATGCCGAGCACAATCCAGGTGACAATCGGCGGGGCAATCACCGGAATCCGTACCAGGTCGCTGCCGAAGGCCTCGGCGACCTGAATCAGCAGCACATAGCCCAGGGGCAGGCCGAGCAGCGTTCCGGTCACGTGAATGATCACACTCTCGCGATAGAACAGCCAACTGATCCGCTCAGGCGTGTAGCCCAGCACCAGCATCGTGGCCACTTCGCGTTCGCGCTCGGCCAGGGCGATGAGCGCCGCGTTCAGGGTGCTGCCAAACAGAATGGCGCCGGCGAACAACACGACAATAAAAATCTGGGCCGTCACCGCTCCCAGAAAAGTTTCTTGGATATTGCGAATGATATCTTCCCGCGCGCTGTAACCTTCCAGGGCGGGCAGTTCTTTCAAATACTGAAAGAACGCGCTTCGGACCTCGGGACGGGGATCGACCTCAAGCTGGACCGAATTCAGCATCGGCTCGGTCCCCAGCAAGCGGGCCAGGTAATCGATATCGGCATAGGCGTTCAGCCCCAGGTATCCGTCGGCCACATGCACCACCGGGACCTGGTGATCGCGACGCTCGCCCCGCACCGGGCGGAGCGTGACTGAGTCGCCGGGTTGCGCTCCCAGGCGGTCGGCCAGGGCGGCGCCCAGCACCAGGCCGCTTTCAGGAATCAGGATCGCGCGGCCCTCGGTATCGCGCGGCACGGTGAGCCGGGCTCCGCGGGCGACACCGGTCACGGCCACGCGACGGCTGCGGTGCTCGTACGAGAGCGTGCAGGCAAGCTGCCAAAGCGGCTCGGCGTAATCGACGCCGGGAAAGTGCTGGGCTTCTTCCAGGGCATCGGTCCCCCGCTCATCCTTGAAAGTCAGATCGAAGTCGCTGACCGTGATCTTTTCAAACTGAAACTGAATCAAATGATGAATCGCGAAGTCGGCCATCAGGATGTTGGCCACCAGGCTGGTCGCCAGGGCGACGGCCACGATGCCAATCAGACTGCGGACCCGATTCCGCAGCAGGTTCCGCAGGACCATCCGCCAGCCGGTGTCCAGCCGCCGCCAGAACCAACCGAAATGTTCGAGAAATACCGCGCCGCCCTGCCTTGGCGGCTTGGGCCGCATGGCCTCGGCGGGTTCTAAATGCAGCACCTGCCAGATGCCCCGAAGCGTGGCCAAGGTGGCAAACACCAGGCTGATGGCCACGCCGGTGACGTAAATCGTCGGCCGGAAGCGATTCTCCAAGTCGGGAAATTCAAACAGCCAGGCGTACAACCCGTCGGTCATGAGACTCGCCAGACCGTAGCCCAACACGGCTCCGAACAGGCCGCCAAGAAGGCCAACGACCAGCCCAAACTGCATGTAGTGCCAAACGATCTCGCGGTTCGACAGGCCCAGGGCCTTGAGGGTCCCGATGATCGTGCGTTGGTGATCGATCAGCCGTACCAGCAACACGCTCAGCACCAGAGCCGCCACCCCCAGAAAAATGCTGGGCAGAAACACCGCGAACACGCCCAGGCTGTCGACCTCGTTTTTAATCACCGAGTGCGAAGCCTGATCCCGGCGGCGGGTAATTGTGAACACGCCGTAATCATCCAACACCCGTTCGGCCCGATCGAGCACGGCTTGCGGGTGATCGCGGGCCTGAGGCGTCAGCAAGCCCACAACCTGGTTGAAGGCCCCGTCCATGTCGAAGACCTCTTCCATGAACTCGTGCTTGAGATACAGCACCGCCGTATTGGCGGGATCGGGCACCAGGCCACCGGCCCCCAGGGTGTACACAAACTCGCTGCTGATCGCCGTACCGACCACGGTGAGTAGTTGCCGGCGGTTGTTCAAAATCACCGCGATGCGTTGCCCTGGATAGATGCCACGGGCCCGGGCAAACTTATCGTTGAGAATCACCTCCTCGGCCCGTTCGGGCGAAAAGTAGCCGCCACGAAGAATGACCAGATCGTTGATCACCCGACGTGCCCGACTGGGCATCGAGATGACTTCGCCGTTGATCGGCCGTTCGACTCCCTCCAGGTCCAGCGTCAGGCGGGCGTGCAGCCGAGGCCGGACCTCGCTGATGCCGGGGACTTGGGCCAGGTCCTCCAAGGCAGTCAGCGGGGCCTTTTGGAGATCGATCCAGAAATCGGCCATCCGGCATTGGGCGTAGTAGCGGTTGAGGGCCTCGTCCAGGTTGGCGTAAGCCGCGGCCAGGCTCACGTAACAGCCCACCCCCACGGCCATGATCGTGGCGATGGTCACCAGCAAGGGACCGGCCGAGAAGATATCGCGAGAGAGCTTCTTATGGAGAACACGCACGCGGAGGGGCCCTTGGCGCAGGTCGACTCAGGCGGGCTGATCGGTACTGGGATCGAAGCGATCATAGGCCCAACCGACCATGGGAACCACCGCCACGGCCTGCAGCATCAGCGTGGCCCAACCGGTGAAGATGGCCAGCAGGATCGAACCGCTGGCCAGGTACACGCCCACGCCCACCAACGTGGCCAGCAGGCTACCGACAAACAGCAGCACCAGCTTGACCACGAACAGAATGATCTGCCGCAAAAAGCCTTGCAGGTCGCCGGGGCGGAATCCCGCGGCGCGGGTGGGATAGACCAGAAACAAAAAGTTCTCGAGGGCAAACAGCAGCAGGTTCAGCGGCACGACAAACGGCAGCACCGCCCATAGGACCCGGGCCAGCATCGTGTCGCTGGTTCCCAGGGCCAGGCCCGCAATCAGCCCGCCCTGCACGACCGAAGCCAACACGGCCGGTAGCGCCAACTGACCCACGGCCACACCAAAGGGGCTGACCGGCATGGTCTTGAGCCACTCAAGCTGTTCCAGGTCGCTGCGGAAATCAAACTGCAACAGAAACGTGAAGATGATGGTCAACTGCACCACCGCCACGGTGACCCCCAGCGTGCCGCCAAAGCTGGCGCCGGCCCGATCCAGCAACAACTGCGGCGCCGCCAGAATGAACAGCACCACGGCCCCCAGGCTCAGCAGTGTGGGCACACTGCGGGCGGCGGCCGTAAACTGGTGCCAGGCCACCGGCCCCGCCCCGCCCAGGTTGCCGGGATTGGGGACACGCCAGCGAAGCGAACTCCCCCAGACCGAGAACATCCCGCCGGTGCGGAATCGACGGACCAGGGCCAGAAACCGCTGGCTGCTGTGCAGCGCGGTTTCCAGGTAGAACTCGTCCAGGCGAATGATCAGCGAGATCAGCACCACGTTGATGGCCAGCGCCACGCCGCCCCACACGGCCAGGTCCGAGTAACTGGCTGCGGTGGTCGCTTTACCAAACACATCGAACAGGGCCAGCAGCGTGCCGCCCAGGGTGGAATCGCGAAAGCCCCGCCACAGCCCGCCTTCGGTGTGAGTGCCCATCCACAACGATGTCTGCCAGACCAGCAGCACGGCCAAGGCCGCCAGTGCCGCAATGACCACGCCGCGAGGAATCGTCTGGGCCCGCACGGCGATGGTCTGCCCGCCCAGGGTCACGGCCACCTGAAACAACTGAATGAACAACATCGCCTGAAACGTGCCCCAGTAGGCGGCCCCCACCAGCGGCACGTGCGGCACCAGCCACACAAAGAAGAACAGCGACGCGAAGGCCGCGCCCAGGATATTTTCAAACAGCTTGTAGCCCATCAGCTCGCGGCGCGTGAAGGGCCCGGGAAACAAGAATGCCACCTCGGCCGGCGAGAACCGCATGACTTTGTCGTCGCCCAGCACCACCGTCAGGATGCAAGCGGCCAGCAGGCCAGGGCCCAGCATGTCGGCCACGGTGCTGGTGTCGAGCCGCGGCAATCCACGATCGACCAGAAACAAGGGCGTCACCCAGAAGGCGACCACCATCACCCCCAGGCCCAACAGGGTCAGCCCCGGCACGGTGCCCATCGAGCGGCTAAATCGGCGGCCCAGGCCAGCCAATCGCAAGCGGACTAAACGAATCAGAGCGGGATGCATGGCAGAGACGCGGGTTCAACCTCGCGCGGCCGCCGCCCCCAGACCCGATTGGGCCCTTCATTCAGCACTTGGCACCGCCCGAGACGCCGCCCCGGCTGAGAATGCGGGGTCGGCAAGTCATGGGGACAAGACAACAATCGTGATGCGTTGAGCATAACCGCCGGTCGTCGTCCAGCGAAAGGCCTGGCAATCAGGGGGAGGGGGGCCCTCAAGGCTCGATGACCTCGACCTCCTGACCGTCCTGCAAGACCTCGGGCCGCACGGCCACGATTTCATCCTCGTCGGTCACGCCCGAGAGAATCTCAAACCGGTCGCCCACGCGGAGCCCCAGGGTCACGGGAACCCGCTGGACGATGCCATCTTCGACCTTGCAGACATGGGCCTCGTCGCCGTTGCGGATTAAGGCGGCGACCGGCAGGGTCATGGCATTCTGGCGGGTGGCCAGGGTCAGCGTGGCGGTGGCGAACATCCCGGGACGCAGTTGGCCCGCGGGATTGTCGATATCAATCACCGTGCGGAGCGAGCGATTGGCGGGATCGAGCGACCCGCTCGTGCGGCTGACGTGGCCCTCCAGGGACCGCCCGCCCAGACCCTGCACACGAATCTGGGCCCGGGCTCCATCCTCGCCGGCGGTCACCAGGGTGGCCTCCAGTTCCGGGACGTCCACGAACGTGCGGACCACATCGGTTCGGGCGACCACCACCAGTGGCGTGCTCTGGCCGGAATCCGCCGGCGAGACGAAGTGGCCCGTGTCCACGCCTCGGCGAACAATCACGCCGTCAAACGGGGCCACGATGGTCGCATAGCTCAGCAGCGATTCGGCTCGGGCCAGTTCGGCTTGGGCCACCTGCAGTCGGGCCTGGGCGGCGGCTTCGTCGGCCTCGGCCTGGACAACCACGGCGTCAGCTTCGTCGCGACTGGCCTCGGCGCTGCGGATATCGGCTTCAGTCTCTTTGATGGAGGCCTCGGCACTCCGGAGTTGCAGGCGGGTCTCGTCAACCAGCTTCTCGTTGATACTGCCCCGCTCGGCCAGACTCTCGATGCGGCGAAACTCCGATTCCCACCGGGCCTTGTCGGCCTCGACCCGATGCACCCGGGCCTGGCTTAGTTCCACCTGGGCCACCGCGGTGTTGTAGGCCGCCCGGGCGGCCCCCCGCGCAGCCTGGGCCTGGCGGACTTGGGCCTCCGCCATGGCAACCGACGCCTTGCGGTGAGTCACATCGTCGGAGAGTTCAGGAATCCAAAGTTCGACCAGCGTCTGGCCTTTCTCCACGGGATCGCCAATATCCACGGGAATCCGCTCGACGAAGCCAGCCAACTTGGCGAACAACGGCGTCTGCTCCAGCGATTCCAATCGGCCCGGTTGCGTGGTCGTCAGCGTCAGATCCTGTCGCTCGGGGCGAACCACCGCGACCCGGTCCACATCCGCGGCACGGCGGGCCTCGTCGTCCGAGCTTTCGGCCTGCGAGGGCGCGGTGCATCCCCCGCCACTGGCCAGGGCCAGGGCCAAGATCACACCACCCATCAGCGGCTTGTTCGACATCATGGGGACTCTTCCGACACAGGGGATAACGGGGGCGATGGGGGCAGCAACTGAGTTTCCGGGTGTGGTTCGGTTGACTGACCGGCGGTTCGTTGGCCAGAGATCAGTTGACCGGCTGATAGTGGCTACTGGTCTGGTCGCCGGGATCCAACGAGGGCGAGTCGGCCGACTGACGATCCATCAGCAAGGCAAAGATGCTGGGCATGACCACCAATGTGGCAAAGGTGGCCGCCAACAGGCCGCCAATCACGGCCCGACCCAGGGGAGCGTTCTGTTGACCGGCCTCGCCCAGGGCCAGGGCCATGGGCAACATGCCGGCGATCATCGCACAGCTTGTCATCAGAATGGCCCGGATGCGGCTGCCGGCTCCGGTGACGGCGGCCTCGTGGGCGGAGAGCCCCTGCCGCCGGCGCTGTTCGGCAAAGGTCACAAGCAAAATGCCGTTGGCCATGGCCACGCCAATGGCCATGATCGACCCGATAAACGACTGGATGTTGAGCGTCGTGCCGGTCAGCCACAGCATCAGCAGCACGCCGGAAATCACGGCGGGCACCGTGCTCACGGCCACCAAGGCCAGTCGCATGGATTGGAAGTTGGCCGTCAGCAGCAAAAACACCGCGACCACCGCCAGCAGCAAGCCCATGCTGAGGCCAGCCTGCATCTGCCGCATGGGCGGGATCTGCCCGCGGGTCTCGACGCGAATATCGCTCGGTGGCACACCCGCGCGCTCAATGGCACGCGCCACCTCGCGCGAGACCATGCCCAGATCCGAGGTCACCGTGTTGGCCGTGATGGTGATCTGCCGCTTCATGTTGTAGCGATCGTATTGCCCAGGCATGGTTCCAGAAACGATCTCGGCGACATCGCGGACCAGCACCTGGCCGTCGGCTGTTCGCTTGAGCGGAATCTTGCCCAGGTCCTCGGCGGAAGACAGCGTTGGCAATCCGTCGGGCGTGCGAATCACCGCTCGGGGAATTTCCACCTGCACCTGGTAAGCAATGCCTGACCGCGGATCGGCCCAGAAGTTCGGAACCAAATACCGGCTGGATGACGTGCCGGTGGCCAGGGCCCGCGAGACGTCCATCGGGGTAATGCCCAGCAGGCCGGCTTTCTCGCGATCGACGTTGACTTGCAGCGTGGGATAGTCCAACGATTGACCGAACTGCAAATCGCGGAGCCAGGGCAGCTTGGTCAACTCGCTACGGATTTTGCCTGCAAATTCACGATTGTTTTTGAGATCACGCCCCGAGACGGCCACCTCAATGGGTGTGGGCGAGCCAAAGCTCATGACCTCGTTGATAATGTCCGAAGGTTCAAACGAGAAGCGGACAGTGGGAATCTCGCGCTTCAGCCGTTCCCGGAGCCGCTCTTTGAGCTGCACGCTGGAGAGGCCCATGTGCTCGTCGCAATCGACATACAGCAGGGCTTCCTCGGGACCACGCGACCAGTGATAAATTCCATTCACCGGAAAATTGGGCGGCACCACCCCAACGTACCCCAGCGACAGCTTGACGTTCTCGGCCCCGAGTTCATCATTGATCACGTCGAGCGCTTGCTTGGCATACCGCTCGGTGCGTTCAATATGCGTGCCGTCGGGCGCCCGCATCCGCAGGCGGAACTGGCCCACGTCCACTTCGGGAAAGATATTGGTCCCAATCTGGGGCGCGATACTGCCAATCACGGCTCCGGCCGCAATCAGGTACACACCCAGCACCAGCCACCGCAGGTTCACAAACTTCTCAAGCCCGGCCTGGTACCGCTGGCGAAACCGCTCGAAGGCCGTTGGCTGGTCGCTGCCGTGGCCACCGGCCTTCAGCAACCACACCGACATCACCGGCACGAACGTGCTGGACAGAATGTAAGAAGCCAACATCGCAAAGCCCACCGCCAGCGACAGCGGTACGAACAACGCTTGCGCGGCCCCTTCCATGAAGAAGCTGGAGACAAACACCGCCAGAATGCACAGCATGGCCAGCAACCGCGGAATGGCGGTCTCGGCCGAACCGTTTCTCACGGCCACGGCCAACGGCTCACCACGTTGCAGGTGGGCGTGAATATTCTCAATGGCCACGGTGGCCTCGTCCACCAGAATCCCAATCGCCAGGGCCAATCCGCCCAGGGTCATCAAGTTCAGTGTCTGTCCGCTGACCCAAAGGGCCAGTACGGCCGCCATCAAGGCCAAAGGAATGTTCAACACCACGATCAGCGAGCTTCGCCAATCGCGGAGGAACAGCAGGATCATCAGGCCCACGAGAATGGCTCCCAACAATCCCTCAACCACCACGCCTTCGACCGCCCGGGTGACGTAGGGCGACTGGTCGAACTCGAAACTCACGCGAATATCCTGGGCGTCCTCGCCTAGTTCGGCCTGCATGGCCGGCAAGGCCTCTTTGATTCGATTGATCACGCTCAGGGTCGAGGCCTCGGCCCGTTTGGTGGCCAGGATATACACCGCTCGCCGCCCATTGACCAAGGCATAGCCCGTGGGGGCATCGGAGGCATCCTGAACGTAGCCCACATCGCGGATGTAGACCGGCGAACTGCCCATGCGGATGGGAATTTGGCCCATGTCGGCCACATTCCGCACCGCTGTGTTGACGGGAACAATCGGAAACGAGTCGCCTAGGGGGATGTTGCCCGAGGGACTGGTCGAGTTACCCTGCGCCAAGGCCTCCACCACTTCGTCCGGACTCATGCCATAGGCCTGCAACCGCTGCGGATCGACCGTGACCACCACGCTCCGCGCGCTTCCGCCAAACGGCGGCGGCGACGAGACGCCTGGCAAACCCGAAAACATCGGCCGGACCCGAAACAAGGCCAGATCCTGGATCTCGGCCACGCTGCGGGTCTCGCTGGAGAGCACCAGATAGCCCACGGGAAAGCTGCCCGTATCCAGCCGCATCACAAACGGCGGCACGGTGCCCGGCGGCATGGCCGCCAACGAGCGATTGATGATGTTGATCGTCTCGGCCATGGCCTGTGCCATGTCGGTGCCGGGATGAAAAAACAACTTCATCAGGGCCATGCCC
>JBJHDE010000072.1:0-13364 GCA_050486385.1 Planctomycetales bacterium
CACCCCGGTGCTGGAGGCCGAGCTACGGATTGCCACCTTGCAAACACAACTGGCCGAAATCGATGTCAAGGACGTCGAGGCCCGCCAGTTCAACCTGCAACAGCGGAATCGAATCGCCGAGCTGGAATTGGAACTCAAACAATTGAGCCTGGGGCTCACGCGACTGCGGCAGGAGCTGGAGCGTTCGGCGACCTCGCGGTCCTTGGAAATCCAGCAGTTGAACGATCGGATCGCGCGGCTGCAACGCGAACTTGCCGAGCGCGAAACCATCACGGCGCCCGAACGCGGGCGGATGCTGTAATTGTCCGTCCGCACCGGACAGATGTTGCCCATGGGTCAACGCATCGGCAGCCTCGACTTGCAGAACCGCCATCAGGACGGCCGGGGCCTGCGGGTGATCGGTTACTTTCCTGTCTCCGAGGGCAAACGGGTCGAGGTCGGGCAGGGGGCTTTGGTGTCGCCCAGCCATGTGCAGCGCGAACGGTTTGGCAGCCTGCGGGGCCGGGTGGCGCGGGTCGGCGAATTTCCCATCACGCAGGAGGCGGCGGCTGAGCGTCTGGGCAATCCCGATCTCGTCGAACCTTTGGCTCAACTGGGCGGTGTGCTTGAGGTCGAGGTGGAACTGCTGCGCGACGAGGACGGCCACTACGCCTGGACCGGGCAACCCCCGACGGTCGAGCTGTCATCGGGGGCGACCGCCTCGGTGCGGGTTGTTGTTGAGCGTCGGCCGCCGATCTCGTTTCTGGTGCCCCTGCTGCGGCAGCTTGTGTTAGGAACCGAGCCCCCTCCCACACCGGCGACTGGCGGGGCCAGCGGCTAACGGAAGGTGTTGATGAACCAGATCGTGAAATTCATGCGTGTGTTATCTGAAAACAGTGCCAGGAGCTTCGTTTGAATTGCCTTTGACTGATCCCTGCGCAATACCGCAAAGGAAACTCGTGGCACTGGTGGCTTGTCCACCAGTGTGTGGCTCAGTCGGACAGTCCATCCCAAGTTGCTGCTGTTCGATGGGTTGCGAGAACTTCGGTCGAACAATAGCAGACGCTACGAAACACTGGTGGACAAGCCACCAGTGCCACAAGTGCCGTTCCTCAACTTTCGTGGGAAGCAGTAGAGATCATTCACAACCGACGTGAGAGATCTGTCCAAGTTCGCATTTGTAACCGTGTCCGGGAATTCGTGAAACATGTGGGGCCGACGCACTCCGACCATTTTGCAGTATGAAGCCGTGGAGTGCGGTGCCGCCTGCCTGGGCATGATTCTGGGCTATTACGGTCGGCATGTCGCCTTGCCCGAGCTGCGACAGGCCTGTGGTGTGTCGCGCGATGGGAGCCGTGCGGCGCAGGTGGTGCGTGCGGCCCGCAACTACGGCCTGGAGGCCAAGGGGCTGGCCGTTGATTTCGACGGGCTTCGCAAGCTCCGTGGACCCTACATCGTGTTCTGGGAGTTCCGGCACTTTGTCGTGGTCGAGCGATTGGGCCTGACCGGCGTGCGGATCAACGATCCCGCTTCGGGCCACCGTACGGTGAGTTGGCAGGAGTTTGGGGAGTGCTTTACCGGCGTGGTGCTCACCATGCGGCCCGGGCCCGAGTTTCGCCGGGGAGGCCGTCCGCCGCGCTTGCGCGACGCCATCGCTGCGCGATTGGCGGGTCCGTGGCTGGGGGCGTTGATCTTCTGTCTGTTGGCTGGGCTGCTGCTGGTGTTGCCGGCCTTGGTGCTGGCCACCGGTATGCGGGTGATCATCGACTCGGTGATGATCGATCAACGCAGCGACTGGCTACGGCCGCTGGCCTGGATTCTGGGTGCCGCCGTCAGCGTGCAGTTGATTTTGTCCTGGCTGCGAGTCACGGGACTGCGACGCTTGCAAATTGCCCTGGCCGCGCGGCTGTCCGGGCAATTCGTCTGGCATCTGTTGCACCTGCCGGTGGTGTTTCACGCGCAGCGATTTCCTGGCGAATTGGCGCATCGCACCCGTTTGAATGAAAGCGCGGCCGGGACGCTGTCGTTGGAGTTGGTCGGCACCCTGGTGGCGCTGGCCACGATGCTGATCTTCGGCGGCGTGCTGGTGCTGCTCAGCCCGCTGTTGGCCGCCGTGGCCGCGGGGTTTGTCCTCGTGAATATCCTGGCCTTACGGGCGATCTATCGTCGGCGATCCGAGGCCAGCCAGCGGTTGGCCCAGGCCGAGGGGCGTCTGATGGCCGCCTCGTTGGCCGGTGTGCGGGCCATTGAGACCATCAAGGCCGGCGGCATGGAGGACGGCTACTTTGCCAAGTGGGCGGGTTATCAAAGCGAAGCGGGCGTCGCCCGGCAAGAACTCGAACGCTCGATGGTGTGGCTCACCAGCCTGGCGCATGCGACCGATGGTCTGGCCCTGGCCGCGGTGCTGGTCCTGGGCGGCTGGCAGGTTATGGAAGGCCAGTTGACGCTGGGTGCGCTGGTGGCCTTTCAAATTTTATTAGCGCAGTTTCAACAACCGGTCGAAGACCTGGTGAACCTGGGCGGATCGCTGCAGGAGGTCCATGCCGAGCTGTTGCGCTTGGACGACGTGTTGCTGGCCGGCGACGGCGTGGCCCCAGCCGAACCCCTGGCCCCCGAGGCCGCCCAGCGGTTGGCCTCCTCGCCGGGCGAACCCTTGGTGCTGCGGAATGTGACGTTTGGTTACAGTCCGGTTGATCCCCCGTTGATTGAAGAGTTCCATTGTACGATTGCCCCGGGCCAGTGGGTGGCGCTGGTCGGCCGCAGTGGTTCGGGGAAATCCACCGTGGCCAAATTGGCCGCGGGGTTGTACGAGCCGTTCGCGGGCTCGGTCACATTGGGTGAGCGCCCGCTGACCGAGATCCCACGGGGCGAGCGGGCCCAGCGGGTGAGCTGGGTCGATCAGTCGATCAATCTGTTTGCCGGCACCATCCGCGAGAACCTCACCCTGTGGAACGACTCCCCGGACGATCAACGCCTGCTGGAGGCCCTGGAGACGGCGGCCGCCGTGGCGGTGGTCGAGCGGCTGCCGGGAGGCCTGTCGGCCCAGGTGGACGAGGCGGGCCGGAACCTCAGCGGTGGCGAGCTGCAACGCTTGGAACTCGCAAGGGCTCTGGCCTGGGACCCCGAGATTCTGATTCTTGACGAGGCCTCAAGCGCCCTGGATGCCGAGACCGAGGACATCGTGTTTCAGCGGCTCCGCGCCCGCGGCAAGAGCTGTTTGGTGATCGCCCACCGCTTGAGCACCATCCGCGACTGCGACGAGATCCTGGTGCTCGACGCCGGGCGGATCGTCGAACGCGGCACCCACCAGGATCTGCTGGCCCGCGGCGGAGCCTACGCCCAACTGGTCGGGGAGTTGCCCGCCGAATGAACACGCCTGCAGAAACCTCCCCGCCGCACGATTCGCCCGACCCGGTGGCCTCGGGCGTTGTGGCCCTGGCCAGCGTGTTGGGACCGGCGCAACTTGGGCTGCCCCAGGGCGATGAGCTGTTGGCGACCCTGAGCGGGTTGGGCCGCGAGTTGGGCGTGCGGTTTGAACGCCCGCCGGCGGCGTTGTCGTCCCGCAGCGACACACGCGGGTCGGCCTCCGAGGCCGAAACGCTGGCGGCGGACACTCCCGAGGTCGAGCTGCCCAGCCAGGACGAGGCCGATTGGGCGGCCGTGCAGGCGGCTGTTGAAGAAGTGGGCGCGATCGCCGCGGCCAGTGGTGTGCGGAGCCGGCCGGTGCGGCTGGTGGGACCGTGGTGGCGCAGTGATTGCGGTCCGCTTTTGGCCTTTGCTTGGGAAGGCGACTCGCTGCGGCCGGTGGCCTTGGTCCGACGCGGCGGACGCTACGAGATGCTGGATCCCCGGACCCACGGCTGGAGGCCATTGCGTGGCCCCGCGCGAGGGCAGTTGGCTCCGCTGGCGGTGACCTTCTATCGACCTTTGCCCGATGGCCCGGTGAGCCTATGGCGGCTACCGCTGCTGGCGGCACGGTGGTATCGGCGGGACCTGATCGCCGCGGCCTGGATTTCGGTGTTGGCGGTGATCTTGGCGTTGAATGTGCCGATCGCCACGCAGTGGGTTGTCGACACGGCCATTCCCAACGCCGACCGCACGATGTTGTTGGAGATCGCCCTGGTGCTGGCGGCGGTCAACCTGGGCGGCTGGGTCTTTCGGCTGGCCGAGGGTGTGGCCTCGCTACGGTTTATGACCTGGGCCACCACCTCGGTGCAGGCCGCCGTGTGGGATCGGCTGCTGTGTTTGCCAGTGGCCTTCTTTCGGACCTTCACCACGGGCGATTTGGTCAATCGCGCGCTGATGATCTCGCAGGTGGGCCAGGCCCTGGGGGCCTCGTTGGTGCAGAGCGCGCTGACCGGCGTGTTGATGCTGGCCTATGTGTTGCTGATGCTGTGGTTCAGTTGGCAACTGGGGCTGTTGGCCCTGGCGGCCGGCGGCGTGTTGGTGCTGGTGGTGCTGCTGTGTGCCCGACGGGTCTACCTGGCCGCCGGCGATTTGGAACTGCGTCGCGGTAGCCTGCTGGGGATGGTGGTCCAGATTGTCTTGGGCTTGCCCAAGCTGCGGGTGGCCGCCGCCGAGGGCCGCGCGTTTGGGGTGTGGGCCCAGGGTTACGCTGGTCAGCTTCGTGGACTCGCGCGGTGGCAATGGTGGCACGATGTGCAAGACGTGTTGGCCACGCTGGTGGCTTCGGTCACCGGGGTCATTGTCTATCTGGTGGCGGCCAGCACTTTGTTTCCCAGCGCCACCGGGGGTGGCTTGAGCCTGGGCGTGTTCATTGCGTTTACCACGGCTTTTGGGGCTTACACCGCCGGGTTGGGCAGTCTGGCGGCCACGGCGTTGGAGGTCGCCTCGGCTCTGGCCCAGCAGCGGCTGGCGGCTCCGCTGTTGCAAGTCGAGGCCGAGCAAAATGCCCAGCGACCGGCTCCTGGCGTGTTGAGCGGACGCATCGATGTGTCGAACCTCACGTTTCGTTATCGACCCGATGGGCCGGCGGTTGTGAACGACGTTTCCTTGCACGTCGAGCCCGGCGAGTTCGTGGCCATCGTGGGGCCCTCGGGCAGTGGCAAGAGCACGCTACTGCGCTTGCTGCTGGGGTTTGAACACGCCGAGGCCGGGCAAATTCGTTACGACGGCAAGGACCTGCGGGGCATCGATCCTGTGGGCCTGCGACGGCAAATCGGCACGGTGTTGCAATCGTCGCAAATCATCGGCGGCACGCTGTTGGACAACATCGCCGGCGGGCACTTGCTGTCGCCGGACGATGTGCTGCGGGCGGCCCAAGACGCCGAATTGGCCGACGACATCGCCAAGCTGCCGATGGGCCTTTACACGGTGCTCAGCGATGGCGGAGGCAACCTGTCCGGCGGTCAGCGGCAACGGGTGTTGCTGGCCCGAGCGCTCGCGCTGCGGCCGCCGATCTTGATGCTGGACGAAGCCACCAGCGCCCTGGACGACACCACGCAACGGGCGATCACGGGCCACCTGGTCGCGCGGCGGGCCACGCGGATCGTGGTCGCGCACCGATTAAGTACCATCCGCGATGCCGACCGCATCCTCGTCCTCGACGCCGGTCGGTTGGTCCAGGCGGGGACCTTCGAGCAGCTCCTCAGTGAAGATGGGCTCTTCGCTCGCCTGGCTCGTCGGCAGCGGCTGTGAACTGGGGCGAACCACGCCACTGCTTCCCAGCAGCACCGGAGTCGCTGGCCCCAGCACCGGCCAATAGTATTCGTCATCGATCGGCGGTTCGGGCACCAGTTGCGGTGGCCGCTTGTCGGTGCTCACCAGGGCGATGCCGTACCAGCCCAGCAGGTCGCCCCGCATGCGTCGGTAATCCAGCTTCAGCAGCCGATGATCGATCTGGGCCAGCACCACGCCCGCCCGAGCCTCGACGAGTTGGCGTTCGGCCTCGATCACCTGTTCCACGGTGGCCTGGCCGGCCTGGAAGGCCTGGTCGACGGTCTTGGCCAGCTTCTCGGCGGCGGCCAGTCGCTGTTGCCTCAGCTCGATCCGCGATTCGGCCTCAAGCAGCTTGCGATACACCTGGCCAAACCTCCACACGACTTCGTCAGACAACTGATACAGATTCTCGACGTTCTCGCGAAGCTCCTGCCGCAAGGGGCCGGCGGCTTCGGGCCGATGCTGCTTGCGGGTCAGACCCTCGAGTCCGCGAACCGCATAGTCCGACTCTTCAATCGAGTCCCGCACCGCCACCAAGCCCGGGTTGCGGGCGATGGTCTGCCGCAGATCGTGATCCCATTGCCAGTCCAGCGGTTCGACCTCGGGAGCGTCGATGGCCGTGATCCGCTCGACCGTTTGGGGCGGCACTCCGATGAGCCGCCGCAAGGCCGCCTCGGCTGCCAACAGGCCGGGGGGCATCTCGCCTTCGCCGCGGGCATTGAGTCGCTGTTCGCGCACGGCCAGCAATTCCACTTCGACCGCGGCCAGGCGTTGCAGGGTTTCCTGCTGCCGTTCGAAGCGGGCCTCGGCAGCTTGCTGCTGGCGTCGCACACCGGCCAGGGCCGCCTCGGCGGCTTGAAACAGGGTCTCGGCACGATGGAGATCCCAGTACGCCCGCTCAATCTCGCTGACGGTCTCGTTCAATCGGTAACGCCAATGCGATGCCGGAACGCCGCCGGGCCAATGCGGTGGCAGCAAGGCGACAATCGCCGATTCGTTCAGCGGTGTGGGACAGCCCAGTTGCTGGGTCGCCTGATCCAGCAGGATCATCGGCCGCCCGTCTTCCCAGCGGGCGTGCTCCAGGCCGGCCAACACGCAATCGTCCAGCGTCAGCGGACGCCCGGGCCCGACCGGATCGAGGTGGGTCGCGCCATCGGGTCGGAAGGCGGCCTGGTCGAGCAGTGGGGGAGGCGTGACTTCCTTCCAGTCGCGGTACTCGGGGCGGCCGTCGCTGATAGTCACGTGGCCCCCGCCGATCCAGCGGCTGAGCCCATTCGAGCTGCAACCGACCGCCACCAGCAACACCGCACCCAGCACCCAAACGCCCCCCGGGGCGATGGGGCCGCGCGGGCCGAGCAGGTTGGTCGGGCGGTGGGCCATGGTGGGGCAGGGCAGGGGAGTGGCCGGAAGGTCGATGTGTCTCGGCCATCGACTTGCCGGTGCAATCGTCTTGACCGGCCTGGGGCCCACCTGGCACATCCCCTCACCGGCGGTCGTTGTGTCTTCCCTAAAATCCGAATTACACTCAAGATTGTCGAAATCGCGGCTGGGCGATTGTGAGGGGCCTGCCGCGATCGCCCAGCCGATTGGTGCTGGCGGACCCTACCGCCCTCGATCGGCGTTTCCGTTTCTGGGGCCCATTTGGAATGGACATGATGACGTGTCGTTTGCGGAAGCGTGCTTCCCTGTCGGGGCAGTTGTTGTCGGTGGGGCTGTTGATCGGCCTGGCGCCGTGGATCGCCCTGGCGCCGTGGGGCACGAGCGGGCAGCTTGTCGCTCAGGAGAAAATCGCCCCGAGCGATTACAGCCCGCGACTCGCCGAGGCCAGCGACGAGGGCCAACGGGCGATCGCCACCTTCCGCGTGCCCGAGGGGCTGAAGGTCTCGCTTTGGGCGGCCGAACCGCTGTTGGCCAATCCGGTGGCCTTTGCCTTTGATGATCGGGGCCGCTGCTTTGTGGTCGAGACCTTCCGCCTGCATCGCGGCGTGACCGACATCCGCTCGCATATGCACTGGCTGAACGAAGACCTGGCCAGCCGCACGGTCGAGGACCGCGTGGCCATGTACAAGCGGCAGTTGGGCGATCGCTTTGCCAGCTACTCCGAGCACTCCGAGCGGATCCGCCGGCTGGTCGATACCAACGGCGACGGCACGGCCGACCGGGCCACCGTGTTTGCCGATGGCTACCGCGACCCCGAGGTCGGGCTGGCCGCTGGCGTGTTGCCCGTCGGCGACGCGGTCTACTTCACCTGCATTCCCAACCTCTACAAGCTTCGCGATACCCAGGACGACGGCCACGCCGACGAGCAAACGGTCTTGGCCAGCGGTTTCGGCGTGCATGTGGGGTTCATTGGTCACGACCTGCACGGCCTGCGTCTGGGGCACGATGGCCGGCTGTACTTCAGCATCGGCGACCGGGGCCTCAACGTGGTCAATCAAGAGGGCCAACGCCTGTTCTATCCCGATACCGGGGCGGTGCTGCGATGCGAACTCGATGGCAGCGGGCTCGAGGTGTTTGCCACCGGCCTGCGGAATCCCCAAGAGCTGGCCTTCGACAAGTTCGGCAACCTGTTCACCGGCGATAACGACAGCGATGCCGGCGACCGCGCCCGCTGGGTGCATCTGGTGGAAGGCGGCGATAGCGGCTGGCGGATTGGTTACCAGTTTATTGAACGCCCGGTGGCCCGTGGCCCCTGGAACGAAGAGAAGATGTGGCACGAGCCCCACGCCGAGCAAGCCGCCTTTTTGGTGCCGCCGGTGGCCGTGCTGGGCGATGGTCCCAGCGGCTTGTGCTATCACCCCGGCACTGGCCTGGGCGGGCGTTGGACCAATCACTTCTTTCTGGCCGACTTCCGTGGAGGTCCGGCCAACAGCGGTATCCGCAGCTTTGCCGTCGAGCCGCGCGGGGCGAGCTTCCGCTTGATCAACAGCGACACCTGGGTCTGGCAGGTGCTGGCCACCGATGTGGACTTCGGCCCCGATGGGGCGGTCTATCTGACCGACTGGGTCAACGGTTGGGGCCAAACCGGCAAAGGCCGCATCTACCGCATTGCCGATCCGGCCGACGCCCAGGATCCCGTGATCGCCCAGGTCCAGCGGCTCTTGCATGAGGGTCTGGAAGGACGGCCCGCGAACGAATTGGAATCGCTACTGGGCCACCCCGATCAACGCATCCGGCTGCGGGCGCAACTGGCCCTGGCCGATCGACCCGACGAGGCCGTGGGCGTGTTCCGTCGCGTGGCCTTGAATCCCGAAGGCGAGCAACTTGCCCGGCTGCACGCCATCTGGGGCCTGCGGGTCGTCGCCCGGCGAACCGATCGGCCCGAGCTGGTCGATTCGCTGGCCGAGTTGCTTGCCGACAACGACGCCGAAGTGCGGGCCCAGGTGGTCGAAGCCCTGGGCGAGGCCCGTCGCGAGGACCAAGCCGCCGCCTTGGCCGAACGTCTTGCGGATGACGAACCCAAGGTGCGGCTGCTGGCGGGCATTGCCCTGGGCAAGGTGGGTGGCCGCGAGCAGCTCGCCGCGTTGATCGCGATGCTGGAGCAGGCCAACGACCAAGACGCCTTCCTCAGGCATGCCGGCGTGATGGGCTTGGTGGGCATCACCCAGCGGTTGGCCTGCCGTGGCTGTCTGGACGACGCGGCCAGGCATGCCTCGGCCGCGGTGCGGCGAGCGGTGACCGTGGCCTACCGCCGGCTGAACGACGAAGCCGTGGCCAGGATGCTGGACGACGAAGACCCCGCGATCGTGCTTGAGGCCGCCCGGGCGATCAACGATGCGGCCATCACCACGGCCTTCGAGCCATTGGGCAAGCTGATTGACCGCGACAACCTGAGCCTGCCCCTGGCGTTGCGAGTGTTGAACGCCCGCTTCCGGCAGGGTCGGCCCGCGGATGCCGAGGCCCTGGCGAAGTTTGCCACCCGCGAGGATCAGCCTGCGCGAACGCGGGTCGAGGCGCTCAAGATGCTGGCCGAATGGGCCGAGCCCTCGGGCCGTGACCGCCTGGTCGGCCTGTGGCGTCCGCTGGAGCCCCGCGACCCGGAAGTGGCCGCGGGGGCGGTGGCCCAGCACATGGCGAAACTGCTGGCCGATCGCGATGACGGCGTGGCCCTGGCCGCGGCCGAAACCGCCGGTGGCCTGCGAGTGGCTCAGGCCGCTGAGCCTTTGTTCGCCGTGGTGGGCGGTTCGCGGGCGTCGCGGGTTCGCGCCGCGGCCGTGCGAGCCCTGGCCGACCTGGCCGATGCCCAGCGCGTGAACCTGGCCGAAGCCCTCCACGCCGTGCGACCAGCTTTGGCCGCCGACGAAGACGACACTGTGCGGGCCGAGGCCACGCGGATGCTGTCGCGGATCAATCCCGCCGCCGCCGTCGAAGCCCTGGTCGCCGAGCTGGACGCGGGCCAGTCGATTGCCGCACGGCAGGCGGCCCTGGCAACGCTGGCCGAGATGCAACGCGACGAAGCCGATCAGGTGCTGGTGCGGTGGCTCGACCGCCTGTCCCAAGGCCAGGCTCCCTCGGAATTGGCCCTGGATATCGTCGAGGCCGCCCGTCGTCGCGAGGTAGAAGCGGTCAAGACGGCCCTGGTTCGTTATGAACAGTCGTTGGCCGAAGACGATCCGCACGCCCAGTGGCGACTGGCCCTGCACGGCGGCGACGCCCAGCGTGGTCGCGATTTATTTTTCAATCGCACCGAGTTCTCGTGCCTGCGATGTCATAAGATTGGTTCTGAAGGCAGCGAGGTCGGCCCCGAGTTGACGCAAATCGCCAAGACCCGCGATCGGGTGTACCTGTGGGAATCCATCGTCGATCCCAACAAGGACATCGCCGAGGGTTTCAGCACCGTGGTGCTCGAGTTGGACGATGGCCGGGTGGTCACCGGTGTGCTGCGGGGCGAGACCGATCAGGCCCTGACGTTGGTGGATAACGAAGGCAAGCGGAGCGAGATTCCGAAGGCCTCGGTTGAGTTTCGAGCCAGCGGTCTTTCGGCGATGCCGGCCGACCTGGTCGAGAAGATGACCGCCCGGGAACTCCGCGATCTGGTGGCCTACCTCGTCTCGCTCAAGCCCGACGACCAGCCTCAAGCCGACGACGACCGGGCCGAGTGACCACGCCCGCTTCGCCAGGGCAGGGCCGAGGGGATTATCGGACGTTGTTCCTTCGAGCGGGCGCAAGGGTTATCGGACGTTGGCTGCCGCCGCCGTGTTCAGGTTATCGGACCTTGAGAGATTGTCGAAAGATTCTCTCAGACGGGCGCACGGGTGCCCTTGTTTCATCAAAAAAGTGTGCCACTGCTTGCTGGCAAACAGTGCGATCTGCCGAGATGTTGAACAGTCGAGTCGAAGGGCAACCTTTCAGGCAACGGAAACCGCTTCCAACACTGCTTGCGAGCAAGCAGTGGCACCCCCGCAAGCAGTGCGATATGCCGAGAGATGTTGAGCAGTCGAGTCAAAGGGCAACCACACCGGGCAACGTGAGCGGATTCGATTGATCCCGACAAAGGTTTGAGAACAGCAGTGTTGGCACTGGTTGGGCTTGTCCACCAGTGTTTGGAAGCGTCCGCCAGTCCCTCCGACTTCGACTTGGATCGAGACGACTTGCAGGGATGAAGACCTGCGCGACGAGCGATCACCCCAAGAAAACGCGACCGCGGATGACAGGGCCAGGGGAGTTGCCGTGTCACCCGCGGTCGTTGTTCGTGCCCCCGGTGGCAGACCCAGCCAACCGCCCTGCGGGCGGGGCGGGGCAGGGCAGGGTGGATCAAATGACGTGGCCGCTTTCTTCGGTGCGGGCTTCCAGAAAGCGGGCCAGGCGGTGGAAGTCGCAGCCCGGCTGAATGTAACGGACCATGGTCACCAGTGAATTGGGGTCCACCAGCTTTTCAAACGGCACGTAGTGCAAATCCAACTGGCCCACGACGCTGACCATCACGCCGTCGGCCTGCTGTTCACACAGGGCCCGATAGGCCCCCACGCCCAGTTGGCTGCCCAGCATGACATCAAACGCATGCGGGCGAGCGCAGCGGGCCTCGTAACCCAGTTGCAGGCCATTGACCTTGCGCTTCTTTTGCGTCTGCTTCTGGTACTCCACGGCCACCGCCGATGACAACAAGCGGGCGAGGTTGAGCTTGCTGATGGCGATGTGGCCGTGCGGATCGCGCTCAATCGATTCGATCACGCTGTAGGGCAGCAGCTCGGCCAGGCCCTCGGCCACCACGATCACGCCAAACTCCTTGCCCTCTTGCTCTTCACGGACCCGCATGGTCCGCACGATCCGCCGCACCAGGGCCTCGACGTTCATTACCGAGCGGGTCGCGGTCTTGCCGGTGTGGTGATCGGTGTAAGTCTCTTCGGTGAGGTACTCGCCTCGAATATCTTCCAGGCCGATCACCAGGCTGGCCTCGCCGGCGATGGCCGCCCCGTAGGCCAACCACGCCGCCTGCCGACCCATGGTCTCGCAGAGAAAGTAGGCCTTGCTGCTTTCGGCATCGTGCAGCAGGCTGTAAATCTCTTCAGCCAGCGTGTTGACGGCCGTAAAGTATCCGAACGTGAAGTCGATGCCCTCGTAGTCGTTATCAATCGTCTTGGGCAAATGCACCACGCGAATCCGCTTGCTGCCCTTGGGCAGATGGTCCTGCATCCGCTGGAACTTGTTGGCCGACTTGAGCGTGTCGTCGCCACCGATCGAAATCAGCGCATCGACCCCCAGCGAATCGAGCGCCGCATGCACCGTTCGAAGCTGAGCCGTCCGCTCGGGGTCGGCCAGGTGCTCGGGCTGCTCGACGTTCTTGCCAGGATTCGTCCGGGCGGTGCCAAGCAGCACCCCCTGGCTGTTGCGCAGACCTTCGATCAGGTCTGGCTTGAACTCAATGTAGTCGGTGCCCGGAATCAACGGCTTGCCGACCTCGTAGGTCACCAATCCCGAGTAACCGTACTTGATGCCCAGGACCTCGACCCCGTGACTCAAAAACGCTTTGGCCGCCGCACTGATGACGGCATTGGCGCCCGGGGCTGGGCCTCCCGAGAAAAGAATCGCCACACGTTGGATGGAATCGCCGCCAGATTGCGTGCGAGTTGGGGCCATAGTCTACCGGTCCTTCAGAAAGTGCGCAAAGACATTCGACTCGGGGGCCGGCCGTACCGCGGGGACAAAGCCGACAGGGCCACCGCGCGACGGCGGGGGAACAGGCATAGGGCGGCCAGCGGAAGGCGTCCCACCCGCCGCCGGCGCCGCCCATTCTAAAGAAGGACTCCGCTCTGCCAAGGCGGGGCTCGGGGGCGGCCCCCCTTCGGTCAGGAGGCCTCGGGCTCGGCAGTGGGGCTCTGCGGGGGATGAGCCAACAAGCACAGCACCCCCAGCGGGACGGCCACCGCCGCCGAGGCCACCAGCACGGGCACGAAACTGCCGGTCAGATCGCGGGTCAGGCCAAAGATCAGCGGCCCGGCGCTCGACGTGCCGACCATGAGCATTGCCATCAGCCCACGGATCTTGCCCAGGTGCGTCAGGCCGAAGTAGCGGGCCCACAACGGATGGCTCGCGCTGAAGAACAGTCCCTGGGAGGTGCCCAGCGCCACGCCCGCCAGCGCGGCGGTGGGCAAGGAGTGGCACACGATGACCGCCGGCAAGGCCAGCGCCATGCTGCCAGCCCCACAGGCCATTAGTCGGGTGGCGGGAAAGCGATCGGCCAGGGTGCCGCCCACCAGGTGCAGGAC
>JBJHDE010000073.1:0-13322 GCA_050486385.1 Planctomycetales bacterium
ACCAAACTCCAGCGGCTCCACGTCAAAGCACTCCTGAACCACATGGTCGCCCGGATCCTTCTGGGCGGCGCGAAGGCTGGCCTCCCACTCGGCCGGCTTGAGCAGCCGCCCCATGGCCACGGTGTTGCCCATCCGACCGAAGCTGGCCTTCAAGACCCAGCGCGCCGGATCGCGACGCAGTGGCTCGAGGTGCCGTTTGTGAAACAGCTCGGTGGCCGGCGCCACGGCATTGAGCACCGCAGAATCGGCTTCGTCCAAGACGCCGGGCGTGTTCCACAGGGCAAACACCCGCTTGCTCTGGGCGATCAGTCGGCCCAGGGGGTTCATCATCGGCAGCCGGGGCAGCACCGCCCGCCAGGCCCGCTGGTTGGGCAAATTGGCGAACCACTCGCCGGGGAAGAACCGCACGGCGGCGGCCAGGCGGTGTTGATCGACCATCGGCTGACCGCCCTGGTGGGTCAGATGGCTGGGGGCACATCGCACGGCTGGGCGGCCGTGGTCGGCCAGCAGCTTTTCCAGGACCAGCATGTGTTGCAGGTCCTCGGCGTAGGCCGTGGCGTAGACCAGGCCGATTGGGCCATCATCTGGCAGGGCGGAGACAAAGGCCTCGGCGAATCGATCCACGAAGCGGACGCCCGGGTGAAACTCGCCCAGCAGGTCGGCGGCGGCAACTGTCTCGTTGAAGCCGCCGGGGACATCTTCGTTGAACTCCGAGACCAGCCAACGGCCGTCCGTGGTGGGAAAGAAGTCGTAGCGGGCGATCTGCAGCGGGCTGGGCCGTTCGCACTGGATCATGCGGATCACCGCCCGCGGGATGCTCAGGGCGCGCAGCACATCGCTTTGGGGACGCAGGGCCGTCTCCAGCCGGCCCAGGGCGGCGGCGATTTTCTCGGCCAGGTCCACGAAGCCGGCGTGTTCTTGGGGCGTCAGCACAATGGAATGCGGCAGCAACCGCAATTGGCCGCCCACATAGACATCCCACTTGAAGTAGCGAAAGCGGAGGAGCCGCACCACGCCGTGGAACTCGTCGGGCGTGATCGGCCAGGCCAGGGTCCTCACACCACGCCCTCCGTGGTCCAGCTCTCGAGCGTGCGGTGCAGCATCCAAAAACCCCCGGCCAGCAGCAGGTAGAAGCCGCCTTCAATGACCTGCCGAAAGGGCGTTCGCCCCTGGGGATCGTCGTCCAGGGAGACCGTCGGGCTGGCGGCGGTTTCGAACAATTCGTGAACGCCGATCATCACACCGATCAAGGCGACGCCCAGTGCGCCGTGGACCCAGCCGAAAAAGTCGCCGGCCACGCTTTCGGTGAGCACGATGCCGATACTCAGGATGTAGCAGGCGGCCGTCTGGCCATCGCCGAAGTTGCGATCCTGGCGGATGCGGACGGCGAAGCTGACCCGCCCGCGGCGCATGTACAGCCAGGTCGACAGGCTGAGCACGGCCCAGCCCATGAGGAAGAAGCCGAGGGGGATCCACCAACCGCCTTCGTCGTCGCCATGGGGATCGGCCTCGCCCCACAGGCTGCCGCCGAAGATCAGGCCCACGGCCAGCACATAGGCGGCCAGAAAGATGCCAGCCGCCGGGTTTTTGAACTCGTAGACGTCCATCCGCAGCCGCGGTGCCAGGTTCCAGCCGACAAACACCAGGCCGAACATCAGGGTGGCCGCGGCGCCCATCACCAGGTACATGAAAACGTACTCGCCGGTGACGCTGGGATCGGCGTAGTTGGCCAGGACGAATGCAATCCAAGCCATGGCGGCCGCCACGCCGCACCGCACAAGGCCGACGGCCCCGTTGTTTCGCAGGTGCAGTGGATGCAAGGGCCAAGTCGACGTGGCGATCAGGCCCACGGCCAAGAGGCCCAGTGAAACCAGAACGATTAAGATTTCGTCGTCGCTCATGGACGGGCATGCCGAGGGGATTCGGGGACCACGCGGAATCTGGTCAACGGACCGCGAGGCCCCCCAATTGTCAAGGCCACGGCAGGACCGCGCGGCGGTTGCCGGAGGGTCCGTACTGAGCGAGCGATGCCCGGATTAGTTGCGGTGGTCGGTCCAGTCCTCGACGACCGAATCGTCGATGAACGCCTCGGCCGGCTGGCGGGGGGCGTAGTCGGGGCCCAGCACTTCCAGCACGGTGGGATTGGTCTGCCCCGGGTAACGTGGGGCGAAGTAGCCTTCGACCACGCGGCCCTCGGACTGGTACTCGGGGTACTCGCTCAGCAGGGCGTGCAGCGCCGGCAGGCGGTAATGGGGCACGGTGGCGAACATGTGGTGCGGCAGATGGTAATCCATGCCGAAAGGAAACACCGCGTAGTTCATCAGCGGGTTGCACAGAAACACCCGCGTGTTTGTCAGCCAGCCGCGATCGCCATTGCCGTGCTGCACGAGTTGCCGCAGGATCATGAACAGCGAGAACGACGTAAACGCCGGAATGGCCCACAGCAGAAACATATAGAACCAGGTGGGTTGGCCGGTCACGATGCGGCCGGCCGCAAAGGCCACTGCCACCAGCGTGATGAAGCTGACCCGCTGCATGGCCATCGAGCGGTACGAGAACACCGGCTTGAGCCGGCTCCGCGGGAACCACCGCTCGGGGATTACGCCCAAGAACAGCATGCCCGCCGCGTAGGACACCGCCGCGGCGGTCAGCATTTGTGGCACGGTCGACCACCAGCTCATCCACATCAAACCGCAGAACAAGCCCACCACGTAGACCAGCAACACCCGCATGGTCCACGGATTGCCGACCATGTCGGGCGTGATGTAGGGATTTTTGTTGACGCCCACCGAGTTGTAGCGAATCCGCACGATCATGTAGCGGATCAGGTTGACCAGGTACACCTGCTTGAGCAGCAGCATGACAAAGTCGCGGGCCAGGATCGGGAACTTGAGCCAGTGGCCGCTGGAGCGAAGCTGGCTGAAGTCGGGATCGCGCTCGGGGTCGTTGATGAAGTTGTGGTGCGCCAGGTGATGCAGGCGGAAGGTGTAGGTCGAACTGAACAGCGGAAACATGCACAGCCAGTCGCTGGCCAGTTCGTTGAGCTTCTTGTTGCGAAACAGCGTGTGGTGGGTGGCCTCGTGCGTGGCCCCGGCAAGCTGGTGCTGGCTGGCCCCAATGGCCACGATGGCCAGCAACCACACCGGCAGGCCCCACCACCCCGACACCGCGGCCTCGGCCAAATAGTGGCTGGTGCCCAATGCGGCGGCAATCGAAATGGCGATCACCACCCACGCCCGGGCGATGTACCACCAATTGGTCCAGTTATCGGTTTCGCGGAGCTGCTGGAGCTTCCGCTTGAGTTCTGGATCCTTGAGGGATTTGGTGGCCGGTTGGACTTCGGCCGACATTGCCGTGGCCATGATGCGGGTTCCAATCACATGGGATTCTGCTGTGCTGTGGGCCGAGTGACTCAACCTGGGATCGCGCTCTTTCCCCATTACTCGGCCATCGGTGGGTGGCAGCACAAGCCGGATGGGTCAGACTCCCCTGGATCGCGCAGATCGCCCGGTTTGCCTGAACCTCTCGATCGTACCGCGCCGCTCAGTGGGCCATGGGAACGGGAAAAATCGATTAGCTGGACTGCGGCATTTCGTCGACGGACTGTGTGGGTGGTAACGGTCGTAGGGCCAGTAGGTACTCTTCGACGACATGGCCGCCGATCAGGTGCTCCTGGATGATCCGCTCGAGGACCGGCGGATCGCACTCGGCGTACCAGGTGCCTTCGGGATAGACCACGGCGACCGGGCCGTTCTCGCAGACCCTCAGGCAGTTGGCCTTGGTGCGGAACACACCGCCCGAGCGGTCGAGCCCCAGTTGCTTGAGCCGCTTCTTGAGAAATTCCCAGGCCTCGAGACTTCGCTTGCGGTCGCAGCACTTGGGCTTGGTCTGGTCGCAGCACAGGAAGATGTGCCGCTCGATCGCGTCGATCTTGAGTTTTTCAGCCGCGCGACGACCCTTGGCGAAACGCTCGGACATTGAGAATCCAGGCAAGCTACGGTAAGTGGAGGTCCATCCTTCGACCTAGCATCGTATCCACACACCGGCCCCCGCGACCAGACCGCGTCGGGGGGGTGGCGTTTTCGCACAGTTGGTTGGGTAGGGCGCTTATTGTTCAGTCGCGATAGGCCCTGGGTGGGCCGGCTGCGATCGACCGCTATGGTCGGCTGCGGCCGTCGGAGCGAATCTTGTCGAGCATCGCCCGGAGTCGGGCCACGCGGTCGGGATGCTGCTCGGCCAGGTTGGCCCGCTCGCCGGGGTCGTCGGCCAGGTTGTAGAGCTGGGGTTGGGGAAGGTTGCCCAGCTCGATGTTGACATTGCGATTGACCGCCGCGCCCTGACTGGAGGGAATGAACTTCCAGTCGCCGGCACGGAGGGCCAGGCCGCCGATTCCTTGTTGAACCAGGTGATCGCGGCCTTTTTCGGATTCGCCCAGCAAGGCCGGCAGGACGTTGAAGCTGTCGGGGTGATCGTCCTGCTCCAACTCCTGACCCACGAGCGCCGCGAAGCTGGCCGGAAAGTCGATCTGGCAGACCACGGCATCGCTGACACCAGCCTTCACCCGCTGGGGCCAGTGGACGATGAAGGGCATGCGGGTGCCGGCCTCGAACTTGCTGTACTTGCCGCCTCGGAAGGGGCCCGAGGGATTATGGTCGCCCAGCCGCGCGACGGCCTGGTCCTGATAGCCATCGTCGATGACCGGCCCATTGTCGCTGGTGACAATCAGCAGGGTGTTGTCCAGCAGTCCGGCATCGTCCAGGGCCTGGGTGATCTGGGCCACGCACCAATCGACTTGCACGATCACATCGCCCCGCGGGCCCATGTCGGTGGCCCCGACGAATCGCGGATGCGGCACCCGAGGCACGTGGATGTCGTGCAGCGAGAAGAACAGGAAGAACGGGTCGTCCTTGTGGCGGTTGATGAAGGCGACGGCCTTCGCGGTGATGTCTTCGGCCATGGTCTCATCGTCCCAGCGGGCGGCCTGGCCGCCGGTCATCCAACCGATGCGGCTGATGCCGTTGACGATGGTCATGTCGTGGCCGTGGCTGGGCCGCACCGACAGCAGTTCGGGGTTCTCGCGGCCGGTGGGTTCCATGCCGATCTTGCGTCGAAAACTCACCTCGATGGGATCGTCCGGGTCGAGCCCCACGACGCGGTCGTTCTCGACGTATACGCACGGCACGCGATCGCCGGTGGCCGGGATCAAAAAGCAGTAGTCGAAGCCCAGTTCCAGCGGGCCGGGCCGGATGGCGCCGTTCCAGTCCATGCCGGGCTTGCCGAGGCCCAGGTGCCACTTGCCCACCACACCGGTCTTGTAGCCCGCCGATTGAAAGACGTCGGCCATGGTCCGCTGCTCGACCGGAATGATCAGCGCCGCGTCGCCCCGGGCGATGCCGGTGCCTTGGCGTCGCCAGGCGTACTGGCCGGTGAGCATGGCAAACCGCGACGGCGTGCAGGTCGCGCTGGGCGCGTAGCCCGACGTGAATCGCAGCCCGTTGTCGGCCAGGCGATCGATGGCCGGTGTCTTGACCGCCGTGGCCCCGTAGCAACTCACGTCGCCGTAGCCCAGGTCGTCGGCATAGATCAGCACGACGTTCGGGCGATCGGGCTTTTCCTCGGCGGCGGCTTGGCTCGGCAGGCCACAAACAACGGCCCAGGCCACAACCGCGGCCAGCAGGTGGGGCAACACTTGGCGAATGGTCATCGTCCAGCACTCTTGGGGGCACACGGATTACGCTCAGTAGCCTAATCGTCCCACCGAAAGATTTCGACCCGACCGGTCGAGTGAACTTGTCGGAGGCTCGCACGGGGCGTGCAACTGCCCCCCTCGCGGTGCGAGCGCGCCGCCTGCGAAGAGCGTGGGAGCTACGTGGACGTGTCGATCACTGGTCGCGGGGATCACTGGTGGCAGGGATCACTGGTGGCAGGGATCACGGCTCGGTGCCGTTGGGCGTGTCGCCTTCGGCGGCAAAGCGGTAGTAGACCTCCAGGCACAGCGCCGCCATTGCGGTGCTGTAGACCCGTCCGCCATGCCCGCCCCAGCGGCCACTGGGATCCCAACTGCCGGCCAGGGGGCCTTCGGTCCGCTGAGTACGGAGCAACTCGCGCTTGAGCGATTCGTTCCAGTGTTGCCAGCCGGCGCCGCCCTCGCGTTGCAGGGCCAACGAGGCATAGTACCAGTAGTACAAATCGGCCTGCCCTTGGCCTGGCCGCTGAGCCAGCAAGGTGTCGGTCGCCTCGTTGCGGGCGGCTTGCGACATGGTGATGCCCAGCATCTGCCGGCAGAACCAGCCCTCGGCCGTCATCGTCCGCGTGGGCCGCTCGCCGGGTCGATAGGCCGTCAGGCCACGGTGGGTGCCGCCAGTGACCCGCGACAAGAAGTGCTCGGTCCGCCGGCGCGAATCGTCCGGCCAAGGGATACCCGCCAGCCGCGCGCTGTTGAGCGTCATGAGCTGCCAGCCCAACACGCTAGTGTCGCCGGCCTCGCGGGGATAGTACCGCCAGCCGCCGCCTTGGGGATCCTGGCAACGCAGCGTGTACTCGACCGCCCGGCGAGCGGGCGTCTCCAGCCAACCGGCCCGGCTGAGGGCGTAGCCTTCGCACACGGCAAAGGCGGCCATGGCATGGGCATACATAAAGGCGTAGGTCTCGGCCTGCCCGCCCAGATGCCCGGTCGAATCCTGCGTGCGGACCAACCACTCCAGGCCGGCCTGCACGGCTTCGCGGTGTTCGCCACTGGTGGGCGTCTGGCCCGCCCCCAGAAATGCCAGCACGGCCAGCCCCGTGACCGCGGTGTCGGCCCGACGCCCGGCCCCGCCGCGATCTTGCCCGTCAATCCGGCGTTCCTGCCCGGCGCCCCAGCGGGCGGCATCCCAACGCCCGTCGGAACTCTGGCCCGAGGCCAACCAGTCCAGGGCCAGTGCGACGGCTTGCTCGGTCTCGGCGTCGCCACCGCGGCGTGTGGCGGCCGTGACGCGATTGCTTTCAAAGCGATGGCGGTAGATGTCCGGTGCGGCCGCCGATGCGATTTCCAGGGGCGGCGGATCGCGGCGCTGGGACGCGCTGACCGGCATAAGTTGCTCAAGCACCGGGGCCAGCGGTGGCGGTTCCGGGGTGTTGCGCTCCGCCGTCGGCTGGGTCGCTCGTCGGACCAACCCGCTGGGCTCGTCAAGCGGCATCGCCTGGGCTAGCTCCTCGGGCGCCGCGTCGGTTGGCAGGGCCAAGGCGATTTCTTCGGGGGCCTGGCTCGGCTCGTCGGCCAACTGCCGTTCGATCCGCGGCTCGGGCTCTTCGGCCACCGAGGCCGGCTCTTCGGTTCGGGCGATCAATCGCTCGGGGACCTCGGTGGGCAATGGTTCTTCCCAGGGCCCTGGCTCGGGATCGGGCTGGGTCCGCACCACCTGGCTGGCCGTGCGATCGACATGGGCCTCGGACACCGGATCGGGGCGGCTGGGCGAGGGCTCGGCGGTGGCCGGGGCCGTGGCGGGCGGGACTTCGGCCGCCGCCGTTTGCACCGGGGTTGGGGCCTCGGGCAGTTGGGCGGGCGCGAGTTCGGCCAGGGCTTCGTGGGCGTCTTCGACAGGCGGCGCGAGTTCCGCCGGGCGTTGCCGGGGCGGTTCTTCGGGTGTGCGATTGGTCGAGGGATCGGGCCGCTGGGGCTCGGGCAGATCGGCCGCGGCGAAGCGATCCCAGCGAGGCGTCTCGGCCGTGGACCGTGCTGCCTGGGGCGAACCGGTTTCCAGCTCCAACCGCGAGACGAGCATCGCCCCGCCTTCGTCGCCCGGCAGCATCGGTCGGACCAGGGGGATGGTGGCGGCCATGAGGGCCAGCAGCAAGTGGGCGACCAGCGACAACACGGCACAGGTCCGCAGCGGATGACGCTGGCCCCACTCGGTCCGCATGGCCACGGCCATGGCAATGGCCAGCACAATCCAGCCGCCAAACAGCATGCGGGGGATGGTCAGCAGTTCCAGCACGGCGTCGAGTCGCAACCACGCCATTGGGGTTTACCTCCGCGCGGTTTCAAGGCGGACGGCCAAACCCAGCTCTCCGACTCCGGCCCGCTTGCAGGCCTGAAACACCTCGGCCACATGCTGCAACAACGACGATCGATCGCCCCGCACTTGAACTTGCAAGTGGGGATTCTCGGCCCGCAGGGCCGCCAGCCGGTCGGTCAATTCCGCCAACGAGAGGGCTTCGCCATGAAAGGTGATCGTCCCATCGCTGTAGACATTCACCACGCGGGCCTCGGGCGTATCGGTCAGGGCCCCGCCATCGCTGAGTTCCGGCACGTTTAAGGCGATGGTCCGCTCCCACTCGGCAAACTTGGTGCCCACCATAAAGAAGATGATCAGCAGGAACACCACGTCGATCATGGGCGTGAGATCGAGCGAGGGTTGCTCTTCGGCATGGGGCATCAGTGGCATGGGAAACCCCTCGTCGGCAAAGCCCGTTCCTGAAAATTTTTGAAACCTGGTCCCGCCGAAACATCAATGACAACCGGGTCCCGTGTAACTCTTCAAGCAGAGTTCGTGGCACTGGTGGCTTGTCCACCAGTGTGTGGTTCGGTCAAAAAGTGCCGCACGGGTGCCATCGCTTCACCAAAAAAATGTGCCACTGCTTGCTGGTGTGCCACTGCTTGCTGGCAAGCAGTGCGATATGCCAATCGATGTTGATCAGTCGAGTCGAAGGGCAACCATGCCAGGCAAGGTGAGTCGAAGTTACTGATTCCTACAAAAGTTTAGGAGCCGCATTTGTGCCACGAATTGCGTTCGCGGTATTGCGGCCGGGCATACCAACACGGTCGCCTTATCTGGCATCGAACCGGGGTCCGCACACGCTGGACTATTCATTCGGGGTCGACGATTCTGCCTGGCGGGGGTTCGGCACCGATCGCGCAAAGCTTGTCGGTTGGCGGTTACGGGCCGGCGTTTTGCGATCAAGCGGCCTTGGCCTTGGTCCGCCGGGGCTTGGGCTTGTTCTCCAGGGCTTCGGCACTGATATGATCGACCAGTTCCTGACCAAGGGTGTCGATATCGATCATCAGGCGATCGACGCGACCGACCAGCATCATGTGCAAGATCAAGGCGGGAATCGCCACGCTCAGGCCCGCGGCCGTGGTGATCAGGGCCTCGCTGATGCCGCCGGCCAGCAGTTCGGGCCGGCCCATGGCCCCCACGGTGCTGACGGCATTGAAGGCCGAAATCATGCCGGTGACGGTTCCCAGTAGGCCCAGCAAGGGGCACACCGTGGCCACGCCGCTGATGATCCGCAGGTGCCGTCGCAGTTGAGTCACCAGCCGTTCGCCGGCGTCGATGACGGCCTGTTCAACCTCCACGGCCGGTCGACCCCACTTCCGCACGGCGTGCGCAAACACATCGCCCACCGGGCAGCGGCCTTCGTCACAAACTTCGAGCGCCGATTCCCGGTCGAGCTGGCCTTCACGAAGCTGGTGCATGAATCGCTTGACAAACGGGCCCGGCAACACCCGACCCTTGCGAAGCATGATGACCCGTTCTAACCCGAAGACCATCAAAATGAACGAGGCCACCAGGATGGGAAGCATCAGCCACCCGCCCGACATGATAATATCGAACAAATTATCAAAGGCGATGGGTGGCTTCTCGGGCGCGGCCATGGCATCCACGGCGGCGGCGATCTCGGCACCGCTGGCATCCACACCCAAGGTCACTTCGGGCGTCGCTGGCCGTGGCTGACTGAACACCACGGTTGACAGCACGCCCACCCCCAGCAGGACCGCCAGGACCGGCCAAACAATCAACAGCCGCCACACTTCGGGCGCGAGTCGACGCACGGCGGCGCGATGTGTGGTCATTGGCATGTTGAACTCCTTCACAAACAAGCTCGAAGGGAACGGTGAATTCAATATCGCTTGCGGGCGTCACTGGTCGCGGTTTGTAACTGATCGAGTTGATTCCGAGCCTCGGCGGCGTATTCGCTGTGCGGGGCTTCGTTGACAAGCTGGGCGTACAGCGTTTGAGCCGTCTCGGGCGATCCCAACCGCAAGTGACACTTGGCGGCTTGCAACAGCGCCGCCGGTCGCCACGACGAATGGGGCCACGCGACCACCACCCGTTGATACGCCCGGGCCGCCTGCTGCCAGCGCTGTTGATGAAAGTAGGTCTCTCCGATCATCCATTGGCACTTGGCCGCCGTTTCGCGTGTGGACTCGATTTGTGCGGACCCGCCGCGTTCAACCGCCGCGGCAAACTGCATGCGGGCGGCTGAGTATTCGCCCCGCCGCGCCGCACAGCGACCCGCCAGGTAAGCCGCTTCGACCCACTCGGTGGTCCGCTCGGGATGAAGCTGCCAGATGCGAACCAGCCGCTCGGCCGCCTGCTGGGCCGTGTCGGTCCGCCCCGCCGCAAACCAACACTGCGCCGCCCGCAATCCGCCACGGGCCGCCAGGTCGGCGCACTCGGCCTGATCGGCACAGGAGGCAAACCGCTGGGCGGCCGATTCGTGTTCATCGGCTTGCGCGGAGGATTCGGCCAGCCAAAATTCGGCAATCCAACGCAGCCGAGGCGGGTTGCTCGCATCGGCCCAGGACCACGCCACCCGGCGAACTCCTTCCCAGTCGCCGCTTGCATGGGCCGCGCGACCCAGACGTTCGAGGTTGGCCGAGCGTTGCTCCAAGCTGGCTTCGGGATGCCTCAGCACCTGCTCGGCCCGGGCGGCGGCCGTCGGATGGTCCTCGCGGCGGGCGGCGGCTTCGGCCAGCCGACTCAGGGCCTCGGGCGTGTGGTGCGATGCGGCTTCCGCGGAGACGACCTCCGCCAGCACCCGCTCGACTTCGTCCCAGGCCCCCTCGTGCCGGTAGACCTCGGCCAGGCTCAGGGCCACGTCGTGTCGAGCGGCGGCGGTTTCGGGCAGGGCCGACCAGGCCGCTTGGTAGTGGGCGATGGCTTCGCGACGTTGGCCGGCAAACTGGGCACAGCGGCCCGCCCGCAGCAGGGCCTCGGACCGCACCTCGCCAGCCGCGCCGCCAGCGGCCTGGGCGTAGTGCCGGGTGGCGGCAGGCCAATCGGCTCGGTCGGCGGCCAGGTGGCCCAACACCAAGGCGGCTTGGGCGGCGGCTTCCGAGTCGGGCCAATGGCGGATCACCCGCGAGGCCGCTTCGGTTGCTTGGGCGGCACGGCCCAGTTCCCACACACTCCACAGATGTCGCAAGGCCACCTGGGCGCCATCGTCGCGTGTGGGCCAATCGGCCTGGGTGGTGGCGTACCAGTCGGCGGCCGATTCGTAGTCGTGGGCCTCGAAGGCGCGATCCGCCAAGCGGATGGCCAGCCGCGCGGGCTCCCTGCGACCCCGGCCCTCGGCGGCCAACAGCCGCTGGCCCACGGCGACGGCCAGCTCGCGGCGGTCCAGGGCGTAGTGGCAACCGACCACCAACAGGCCGGCGGCGGGATCGTCATCGGCGAAGGGTTCCAGCACCCGCAGGGCTTGCGGAAACTCGGCCAGTTCCATCCAGGCCCGACCGGCGGCCAGCCAGGCTTTGCGAGCCAGTTCGGGTTCGGCCTTGGGGTGGTCGGCCACCTGGGCCAGCCAATCGACGGCCGCCGTCCAGTTGTGTTGCCTGAGGTACGCCCAACCCAGCAGGTGTTGCCATTCCAGCGGGGGTTGCCGAACCTGATGCATCGCACTTCGCAAGTGTTCGGTTGCCTGGGGAAATTCGCCCTGGTCGAACAACCAACGAGCGTGCAGCACCGCGACGAAGGGCCGTAGGGCGTCGCCGCGTGGCAGTGCCGCGGCCAGGGTCTCGAAGTTGTCGCGGGTCAGGCCCTCGGGCTGGTGAGCCACGTCCAGGGCCAAGCGCTCGTACTCGGCCCGCTGGGCGACGGCGCGATCCCCGCTGCCGGCGACTTCGGAAAAGACCGCGCGGGCCCGGTCGAGCTGGCCTTGTTCGCGGAGCAATCGCCCCTGAATCAGCCGCATCGCAGGCGTCGTGGCCGTGTCGGCCCGTGTTGGGTCGAGGCGCTGCCAGGCGGTTTCGGCGGCGTCGAGCTGGCCCAACAGCAGGGCTACCTCGGCATAGCGGGCCAGGATCTCGGGCGACGGCGGCTCATCGGCCTCCATCAGCGGAGCCAGCCGGGTGGCGGCTTCGTCGAGCCGACCGCCCCGCTGGGCGAGTTCGGCCAGCCGCAGTTGCACCTTCGCGGACAAGGCGTCGGTCGGGTCCGAGTCGGCCAGGTTGGCCAACAGGGCTTGGGCCTCGGCATCGCGACCCAGTTGGATCAGGCATTCGGCCTGATAGAACCGCGCCGCGCGGCGGCGGTCGGGCAGGGCATGTTCGGTGGCGACCAGTTGAAATTCCTCGGCCGCCAACGCCCAAGCCCCCCGCTGATAGAAGGCGGCCGCGGCACGAAACGACCGCTCGGCGGCCTCCACGGCGGAGGGCTGTTCGGGGGTGTCGGCCACGGCGGGCGGAACCACGCCAGCGGCCAGCAGCAGCATCAGCAACCAGGGCATCGTGCGTTTCATGGCCGACCGCTCCGGTCGTGTGGCCTGGGGAACAGTGACTGCACCCCCGCACTGTCTTGGTGCGGGGCGGTGGCTGAGTCGCCGCTGGGCAGGCGATTGCCCGAGGCATCTCGATGCCGACCGCCCCGAACGCTTGGACGCATGCGCCGGACCGATCAGCGAATCGGCATCGGCCGGTGGTCTTCCACCATGTGCAGGTGGTCGTGGTCGATGTAGATCACTTCGACGGAGTCTTCGTCGACCGTGGTGTAAGGAATGGGCCAACCGTGTCGCGTGGTCTCGCTGTAGTACACGGTACACTTGTAATGGGCGTGGTGCAGTTGGGCCGGCCCGATGAGCGGATAGACGCGGGGCGGATCGATCCGGTCGCAGATCAGCTCTTTGGTGATGATGATATTGTTGCGTTGCCGCTCCCAGAAGAACGGAATCCCACCATCAATCGGCGGCATGGCCCGCATGACCTCGTCGTCGCTGGGCGGATCGAGGGCTTGCACCGGACCGCCGTGGGTCACCGGACCCAGGATCGGGACGCGGCTGTACCGCTCCTTGATCCAGAACTGGTCCTCGCGGCGCTGCTGGAGGTAAGCCGGAATCGGCACCGGAATCGTGGCCGGGCCGTAAGCGGTTCCGGTAATGTGGGCAAACTTGCAGCCGGCGATGAAGACCGCCGCTCCCACAACGGCCAACACCCCAAAACGCATCTTGCTGGCAAGCATCCGGTCCTCTCCTCGCAATTTGTCGGGGTGCTGGCTCGACAACCCCATCGGGGTTCCGCGCACCTATCCCAAGAATCGACCCAATCGCGCCCTGAACTTGTGAGA
>JBJHDE010000074.1:0-13321 GCA_050486385.1 Planctomycetales bacterium
CTTCCGTTCTGATCCCAACCCCCCGGCAGGAAACTGCACGCCGATCAGAACCTGTGACACCTACCTCCCGCCTTTCTCCTCCGTGTCTCCGCGCCTCCGTGAGAGCTTCACCCTCTCTGCAACAACCCAAGGCACCACGGTTCTCATGCTTGTTTTTTGGGTTCAAAGGAATTTGCGCGCCGATCAGAACCTCGCGCCCCGTTCGTCAGCCCAGCAAAGAACCTGTGGCCGCCTTTCTCCTCCGTGTCTCCGCGCCTCCGTGAGAGCTTCACCCCCTCTGCAACAACCCAAGTCGCCACGACCAACAATTTTCCTGCCTTCCACTCTGATCCCAAACCTGGGCAAGAGGCCGTTGCATGCGAACCGGTCAAACCTGAGCCCGCTTTTTCTTTTTCTTTTTCTTCTTGGGCTCGCCCCAAATCCAGCTTCGCAGGACGAACACGCTGGAAACCAGTCCCACGATGGACCCGGCGATCATCACCAGAAACACCTGGACTTCGCGGTCCGAGATCCCTAATTCGACCACCGCGATCTTGGGCTCATACGGATCGTGGTAGACCGTGATCTCGTCGCCGGGCTGATAGTCCGCCCACTGGGCGAGTGCCTCTTCGGGATCGCGATACTTCGTGCTCAAGCCCAAACGGGTCATGTCGGTCGTGTACTCGTCGCCCCGGACGGTATAGCGGTACTCCACGGTCGAGTAGTACCAGTTGTTGCCGCGCTCGCTGCTGAAAATGTCCTTCCTGATCTCCACGACCGTGCCGGTGGTTGTCGGCCACTCGTAGCTCTGCCACTGCTGGAGGACCGTCGGTGCCATCCAAATCACAAATCCAGGGCAAACAATCCCCATGGCAAGCAGGGTGCATTGCACATGCATGGTGATGAGCCGGTTGAGATCCATGCTCGATCCTTTCGCGAAGTCCAGGAAGCCCCCAAGAACGGTGATAGCCTACGGGTTCCCGCAAGGATTTGCAAATAGATTCAAACGCCCGCCGACAACGGCCTCATCCGTGCTCTGCCTGCCATCGGTGGTTCGATCCTTAAGCGGCTCCCCGCGCGCGAGTCCGTGAACCGGGGCAACCGTGAATCGAGGCAACTGGGGACCGACTGGCTGACGGGGCGACACACTGGTGGACAAGCCGCCAGAGCCACGCCTATCATGCGCCGAGTCTCACAGGAGCCCGCAGGAGCTTGAAGGATGATCGGCGCCGCGTTTCGTCATCTGGGTCTGGCCGTGGGTCTGGCGGTCGGGATGTTCACGTCGGGTAGGGCCATTGCGGCCGATCCGCCCGCACCGTCAGAGCGTGAATTGCGGGTGATGACGTTCAACCTGTGGCACGGCGGCGATGCGGGACGCCAGCCTTTGGAGCGGACCATCGAGGTAATTCGCGCCGCCAAGGCCGATATCGTGGGCCTGCAAGAGACCCACGGCTACGCGGTTGATGGGCAACGGCCCGACCACGCCCCCAAAATTGCCGCGCAGCTTGGCTGGCATGTGCTCGATCAGGGCGGGGCCACGGCAATCATCAGCCGCTACAGGATTGTGCGTTCCACGCCGCGCAAGTGCGGCGTCACCATCGAACTGCCCGGGGGCCAGACGGTGCATGTGTTCAATGTGCATCTCGCGCACGCCCCGTACCAGCCTTATCAATTGTTGAAGATTCCCTATCACTCGGCACCGTTCATTCAAACGGCCGACGAGGCGGTTCAATTCGCCGAGAAAGCCCGCGGCCCGGCGGTCGGGCGGATGCTGGACGAAATGCGACCCCTGTTGAAAACCGGCGATCCGGTCTTTGTGACCGGCGATTTCAACGAGCCCTCGCATCTGGACTGGACGGCGGCCGCGGTCGAGGCCGGGCGTTGTCCCTTGGTGGTCGAGTGGCCATCGACGCGACGGATCCAGGCCGAACGCTTGATCGACGGCTTCCGGGCTGTGCGTCCCGATCCCGCCAAGGATCCCGGCTACACCTGGACGCCTACGACCCAGGTCGACGACCCTAAAGACAAGCACGATCGCATCGACCTGGTGCTGGCCACCCGCGACAATGTCCGACCGATCGAGGCCCAGATCGTGGGCGAGAACGAGCAGTGGGCCGACATCGTGGTCGAGAACTATCCCTCGGACCATCGTGCCGTGGTCGTGCGTTTTGAACTCGCCCCGCCGCCAGCTCCGGAATGAGACGCCCTTCACAGAATGCTCGCCACACTCGGGCGCTCCCCACGTAACGCACCGAACAGCAGCAACGTACTGATCCCGATTAATGTTTGGGAACGGCACTCGTGGCACCGAGACTCGTCGAAGTGTCTCGCGGGAATCGGTAGGCATTCCGGAACGGGGTAGCTCACACAGAGGCACAGAGACGCGGAGGAACTGAGCCAGAAGATGGCGAGTGGTCCAATTCCCGCGGGGTTGTCAGTCCAAGCCCGTGTTCCTGATCCGTTGCCTGCTTCCTACAAAGTTTCGATTTCGGCACTGCCAGCACAAAAGACGACGTCGAAGTGTTGCACGGGAATCAACAAGTTATGCGACGATCGCAACGAGCCCGGACTGGATCGTCAACAGTTCCGCGCCCTCGTCCTCCGCGTCTCCGCGCCTCCGCGTGAGTTCAAAAACCCGCATGAGCAGCGTGATGCCTTTGAACACTCCCTGCAATCACTAGGCACGTTGCTGCTGGCACGAATTTCGTTCGCGGTGTTGCATAAGCATCAGCAACAGGCTTGTTCACAAAAAAACACGGCGGGTCGTGACGATGCCTTCGAGAAGGCTGCCGCGACCCGCCGTGCGCCAGGAGATGACTGATTCACTCGCCGTGCGAAGCTGACTTCAGCGACGTGGCGAGGGGTTGTTGGCCTGTTGCTCGGGGTTGTGATAGTAGTAGTTGCGGGCCTGTCGCACGGCGACGCTCATCGTCGGGTCCCGCGAGAGTTCGATCCGCTCGCCATTGGCGGGCCGGGCGACCTGGGTGACCTCGATGTGCGGCTTGACGCCGACCTCGGCAAACGGCAACCCATTGGGCGAGTAAAACTTGGCGGTCGTCAGCCGCAATCCCGCCCGGGCCTGGCCGAGCGAAAAGATGCTCTGCACGCTGCCCTTGCCGTAGCTGGTCTCGCCAATCAGCGTGCCGCGACCGTGATCCCGAATCGCCCCAGCAAAAATCTCGGCGGCGCTGGCGCTGTCGTGATCGATCAGCACGAACAGCGGCGTCCGCCATGTGCCCGACTGATGGGCCGAGTAAGTCCAGTTCTGATCGGCACTGCGACCGCGGGTGCTCACGATTTTGCCTTCGGCCAGAAAGCGATCGGCCACTTCCACCGAGGTGGTCAGCAAACCGCCGGGGTTGCCCCGCAGGTCGATCACCAGGCTTCGCATGCCCAAGCGGTGCAGCCGCCACAACGCGCCGTCCAGTTCGCGGGGCGTGGTCTTTTGGAAGCTGGTAATCTTCAGGTAACCCAGGCCGCTGGCCTGATCGACAATCGCCACCTCGTCCACGCTGGGCACTTCAATCTCGTCGCGACGCAGTCGGACTTCGCGATTGCGGTGGTCGCTGCCGCGGACCACGACCGTGACATAGCTGCCTTGCGGGCCTTGCAACCGCGAGGCCGCATCGTCCAAGGGCAGCCCAGCCAGCGACTGGCCTTCGACCGCCACGATCCGTTCGCCGGGCTTGATGCCGCCGTGCGAAGCGGGGCTGCCGGTGATCACGTGGACCACCAGCAAGCCCGCCGGGTCTTCCTTCAGCTCGACACCCAGGCCCACGAAGTTGCCATCAATCTGGTGATACAACTCGTCGAGTTGGCCCCCGCTGAGGTAAGTCGAGTAAGGGTCGAGAGTGCTGACACTTTGAAACAAATACTCCATGACCACGGCCGTCGGCGAGACGCCCATGTTCCGCCGGGCACTGCGGCCGGCCGTGCGAACGTTCTCGATCAAGTCGTAGGCACTGCGGATTCTGGCGTCTTGGGCCAAGCGGCGGAGATCGCGTTGAAAATTGGGAACCCAATCGTCGCCGGCCGCTTGCAGGTGCTCGCGGGCGAAGGCGTCGTTCTCGACAGCCAACAGCACGGCTTCGGTGCCCTTGGCCCACAAGCGGTCCCAGCGGATGTCGTCGACATAGTGGCTGTTGAGCTTGCCCAGCACCTCGTCGTACAGGCTCAAGGCGTCCTGTTCGTTGAGCTGCCGCAACGAGTCCACGAAGGTGCGATCGGCGTAGCGCCGCGCCACCGAATAATGGACTTTGGCCCGGGTGTGCCGCTGCGAAACCAACTGGTGCTCGGGGAACAACTGCATGGCGTCTTCGTAGACGGCCAGCGCGTCGCTCCACTGCTTGCGTCGCTCCAGCTCTTCGCCACGCTCAAGCAGCGTTTGCAAATCGGCCACCCGAGCGCCAGCGCCCCGGGGCTGCCCTTGGGCATCCGCCGGAGCGGCCCAAGCCGCCGACAGGGCCACAACGCAACCGAGTGCCCAAACGGCACGATGAAGATAGACCCAAACGGACATGGGTATCGTCCCTTCAAGGAAGCGCTCGCCTGTTGGGGCGTCGAGCATCAAGGGACGCGATCGATGTGGCTACAATCCTGCGGATTGCGACCCTCGATCCGAATCGAAATCGCAACTCGGCGGCCCGTAGGGTGCCACCATGCGACTCGTTTCGTCCGTGCGTCCAAAGCGCGACTTGGGAAGTGAACGCTTCCGGGTGTTGCTGAGTTCGAGATCACCCGAGGCGGGTCCTACACCCCTGGCGACTTCTCGACTATAGGTCACGATTTGGGGTCGGTCAAACAATCGCCCGACGGCCCTTGACCCCGAGTGCCCCGGACAACCGTGCCAACCCATCGGGGCGGCTCATTCGGTCCGGGATCCATCGCGTCCTGCGAAGGGTAAACATTGAGTCCCACGCCTGCGCTTCGCGTATGCGGGTGGTCGGCGCTGGTTGGATTGTGGTCGGTGGAAGTGGTGGCTTCGTGCCGCCACCCGAATTTCCAGAGCACACCCACGGCACTTGCGTGACGCGGGGGCCAGGCCCCTCGGGTGGCGGCTTCGAAACCGATCGATCCCCGGCACAAAAGCAATACGCACGACCCACCAGTGTGGCGCTGGTAGGACAATCCCTGTCCTAAGCAAACGCCGCGCCACTAGAGCGATCTGAGGACTCTGCTAGAATGCCTGCGTTTGGCCAGACCCAAACACCTGAGACCGCGGGGCCCGCCCCGCAGGCAATGCGTTTTCGCAAGCTGTTTGATGACAAGACCTTAGCGAATCGCAGCGCTCGCCCTGGCGGCCGGCGTCGGTCAGAAGCCGACTTCACGATGGGCCGAAAACGGCGCTCAGGGGCCGGTTGGGCCGTTTGTAAGAATGGGATCGCGCCAGGCGGGATCCTTTGTACAAAAGGGAACTGGGGAGGCCTCGTTCGCCAACGAGACCCCCCCAAAGATCGCTGCCGGCGTCCTCCTGACTTCCGACAACTCCCACAGCATGTTCGTCATCGTCGAAATCATCGCTATGACTCGATTGCTGTCAGGAGTGGTTTGTCGGGTGTTTTGCCCAACGCGAGCTACCCGGCTCCCCTGATCGTCACAACCCCTACATCCTGAACACTGACGGCGTCCCGATTGTTTCTCCCGAAGTCCCCCAAAGCCCCTGGGCACGCATGACCGATTCTCCGCGGCCGTCCGTCCGGCGTTCGTCCGCCGTTGCTAAGCTCGCTCTCGAAGACGGCACCGTCTTCACCGGTCAGGCGTTTGGCGCCCCGGGCGAGGTGCTGGGCGAGGTGTGTTTCAATACCTCGATGACGGGCTATCAGGAGATCCTCACCGATCCCAGCTATCGCGGGCAGATCGTGACGATGACCTACCCGCTGATTGGCAATTACGGCGTCAATCGCGAAGACATCGAGAGCCGCGGGCTGTTTCTTTCGGGATTTGTCGTCCGCGAGCTGAGTCGCCGGGCCAGCAACTTTCGCTCGGACTCCACCCTGGACTCCTATCTGGCCGAGCACGGCATTGTGGGCATCGAGGGCATCGACACCCGCAGCTTGGTCCGCCGGATTCGCGAAGTCGGGGCCATGCGGGGGGTGCTCTCGACGGTGGATCTGGACGACGCCAGCCTGGTGGCCAAGGCCAAGAACAGCCCGGGGCTGGTGGGCCGCGATCTGGTGTGCGAGGTGATGCCCGACCAACGTTATGGCTGGGACGAACCGCTCAGCGACTGGGCCGAGCCCACCTCGACCACGCCCGCTGGCGACACGCCGCCGCACATCGTGGCAATTGACTATGGCATGAAATACAACATCGCCCGCCACCTGCGGAGCCGGGGCTTTCGGGTGACGGTGGTGCCGGGTTCGGCCACGCAGCAGGAAATTCTGGCGCTGGAGCCCGATGGCATCTTTCTTTCCAACGGCCCGGGCGACCCCGATCCGCTGGAACAGGCGATTGGCACCATCCGCGGACTGTTGGGCAAGCGGCCGATGTTTGGCATCTGCCTGGGGCACCAATTGCTATCGCTGGCCTGTGGTGCCAAGACCTACAAGCTGAAATTCGGACACCGCGGGGCCAACCAGCCAGTCATGGATCACCTGACCGGCAAGGTCGAGATCACCAGCCAGAATCACGGCTTCGCCGTTGACAACGACTCGCTGCCGGCCGAGTTGGAAGTGACCCACACCAACCTGAACGACGACACCATCGAGGGGGTTCGCCATCGCGAATTGCCAGCTTTCAGCGTGCAATACCACCCCGAGGCTTCGGCCGGCCCCCACGATAGCTCTTACCTTTTTGAGCGGTTTCGCACGTTGATCCAGGAACACCGGCGGCGGTAGGCGCACTACCCTAACCTGCCCAAATTTTCTGGTCGAATTCTTTTGCCAAGTCGATGGGGCGAACTAGTCTTGAGCATCACATGATTTCAGGACTTGGGTCCAGGGCTGATGGAGCGGCCAAGACGATCACCCCATGCAGGTGCCTTATGACGTTCCGTTCACGTTCCCTGGCGTTGGCCTTCGGAGCACTCGTCGTCGGTGGAATGCTGATCGAGATCGCTTCGGCGGATGGTCCCATGCGGAGCCGGGCGCGCGAAGTGCTGTTCACCCCGCCGCAGATGGTCCATCCGATGGATTTCCCGTTGATGCCGGGCAGCCCCTACGGGCACGCGGCCAGCAACTACCACAATCCGACGCTCGTGCATCAGCCGATCTACGAGCATCAGTATCAGCAGTTCGATCCCCACCTGCACAGCTACGTGCCGGCCCCGCCGCCGAAGAAGTTCCGTCGCCACCACGCACCGGCTAAGCCCGAAGTGCCCGTGACGCTGTGCTTCAAGCACCCGCAGACCGGCTGCGACATGGAAGAAACCGTGTGCGTGCCGGCTTGCTGTGCCCTGGAGGCCCCCACGGTCTCGTTCCGTAAGCCGCTGCTGGGCATTGGCCTGTACACCTACGAGTGGTGCGATTGTGGCCACGTGGTCACCATCCGCATCTGCAAGCACGGCAAGGTCACCGTGCGTCCCTGATGCCACGACCTGCCGACGTGCATGATTGAGACCCGCCGCCCGGGGGTGCCGCATTCGGCGCCGCCGGGCGGTTGGCGTTGGGGCCGGCCACTGGCCTCCTGCGGCGGACCGTCGAGGTTTTCGCCTAGCCGCCTCCGTCCATCGGAGCTATCTTCCCCGCGCCGTGTCCCCATGCGCTCTCGCGGGAACCTTCGATTATGGCTGGCGTGTCGACCGCCACGGCGGAACCACCGACCCTCGACCCGTTGCCCTGGCCGAGTGAAGCCCACTGGCTGTTGCGGCTGCCGGTGGTGCTGTCCGGCGTGTTGATCCTGGGCGTGGTCGCCCGACTGGTCCGCTATCTGCTGGCGATGCCGCTGTGGCCGGATGAGGCCTTTCTGGCGGCCAACTTCATCAACGGCGATTGGGTTGGGCTGGTGACCGAGCCACTGGCGTATCACCAGGTGGCTCCGCCGTTGTACTTGTGGATTCAACTGGGCATCGTCCAACTGCTGGGCTTCAACGAGTGGACGCTGCGGCTGTTTCCACTGCTGTGTGGCCTGGCCAGTTTGTTTCTGTTTCGGCATCTGGCCGGTCGGCTGCTGGGCGGGGCGGCCCTGGTGCTGGCCGTGGCGATCTTCGCCCTGGGCTATCCATTGCTGCGTTACGCCGTGGAGGCCAAACCTTATGGCAGCGATGTGTTGGCGACGTTGGCCCTGATGGCGTTGTTCGTGGAAGCCTGGAGAGTCCCGCAACGGCCGATCTTCCGTTGGGCCCTGGTGGTCGTCGCGCCGGTGACCCTGTGGCTGAGCTACCCGGCGGTGTTTGTCTGCGGCGGCGTCAGCCTGGCCTGGGCCGCCGCGATGGCCAGCCGACGCGGTTGGGCCGAGCTTCCCGCCTGGCTGGCCTACAATCTGGCCGTCGCGGGCAGCTTTCTCGGCCTGTATCTGCTGACCGTGCAAGTGCAAGCCGGGGCCGAACAGTACATGAAAGACTGTTGGAGTCAGGCCTTTCCGCCGCTCGATTCGTTGGTGGGCTTCTGCGCCTGGCTGCTGGCCACCCACACCAGCGACATGCTGGCCTATCCCATTGGCGGCCCGCGCGGCCTCAGTGCCCTGACCTTCGTATGGTGCCTGGCGGCCTTGAGCCTGCTGGCCTGGCGACGGACCTGGCCGCTGGTGCTGCTGGCCGTGGTTCCGTTGGGGCTCAATATGCTGGCGGCCGCGCTGCAACGTTACCCCTACGGCGGCCACGTGCGGTTGATGCTGTACATGGCACCGCTGATCTGCCTGCTGGCGGGCCTGGGATGCGTGTCGGTGACCCGCCTGATTTGCCGGTGGCCTGGCGTGCGAGCCGCCTGCCTGGTCGGGGTTGGGGGGCTGATTCTGCTGATTCCGCTGGGCTCGATCGTCCGCGACTTCGTCAAACCCTACAAACACACCGAGTACCTCGCCTGCCGCAACTTTGCCCAATGGTTCTGGACCAACCACGCGCTCTCGGGCGAGTTGGTGTGCCTGCGAGCCGACCTGGATCAGACCTTCAGCGCCGAGACATTTGCCTGGGGCGAGGCCTCGGTCTACGAATGCAACCGGCAGATCTACTCGCCGCGGCACGCCCAAGGCCAGCCACCCGACTGGACCAAGGTCTCGGCCGAGTGGCCCCTGCGATGCGTGTTGTACCGCACACCGGACTTCGCCTTTGACGAAGCCGCCTTCGATCAATGGTTCGACGTAATGAGCCTGCAATACCAACTGACCGATCACGCCCGCTACCGCTTTGGGCGGTATGAAGGCAAGCGGCAGCTCCTGAGCGAATACTCGGTCGAGGTCTTCGAGTTCGTGCCTCGCACGTCCTCCAGCCCGCTTCCACCACCAGTGTTGCTGGCGCGGCACCCCCAAGAAAGGCCACAGAGCCCCGGCTTGGCCCTCCCCAGTTCAGGCGGCACGCGCGACGCCCGGGCAACACCCGCGCTGCGAGCCGCCAGTGTGTCTGATACAACGGATAAGGAAGAATGATGGACTCGACCGTCCGCTTCGCTCCGTCGGGACGGAACCCGCACACGACGACCGGCCTCTTAAGTGGGGACCGTTGCTCGCCCGGAGTCCCGTCGTCGGGGCCCGAAGCCAATGGTCTGAGCCAACAACACCAACCTTGGGTGAAGTCGGTGACACGAACCCGCTTCTCGATGCCAGCACTGCTGGCCGCGATGATCATCAGCCCGGCCCTGGCCGACGAGCCCGGCGATCCGATGTCGCTGGTGCCGGGCGCATCGGCCATCGAGGCCCCGGTCACGGAGTCGGTGGAAGCCCTGGTCCGCCGCCTGGGCGACGACAACTTCTTCATCCGCCAGCAGGCCGCCGCCGACTTGGACCAACTGTTGGCCGATGCCGCCACCCAACACCAACTGGCCGACGAGCTGCGGGCGTTGTGGCTGGATCCCGCCCTGCCGGTGGAAGTCCGCGAGCGCTTGGAACCGCTGATCCGGGGCCTGCCGCAGGCCGTGCGAATCCTGCCCAGCCAGCCGGCCCCCGAACGGGTCGCCTGGTGGTTGGAGCAGCTCGGCTCGTCGCAGCCCTCGGCCCGGATGGCGGCCGAGGCCGAACTCGACCTGCTGTTGGAAGACGCCCGCAACCCGGGTCCGCTGCTGGTGGCGATTCAGCAGCGTTTGTGCGATCCCGAGCTGGGGGCCGCCGACCTGGCGCGGCTCGAGCCGATGTATCAGAAAGTTTTCGGGACCTGGCTTGCGGCGCCCTTCGATCCGGCCGGCCTGCCGGCGGTGGATCAGCAGCAGGCCCATGCCGCCGTGGCCCGCCTGCTGGAGGCCATCGATCAGCCCGGCCCCGAGGCCGCCGCCGCGGCTCAGGCCGCCGAGCGGGAATTGCTGTTCCTGCTGGCCCGCGATGACGGCCTGGCCCTGGTTCGCAAAGCCATTGAAGACGCCCTGGATGTCGAGAAACTCTCCGGTCGGGCGTTCACCAAACTCCGCGATCTGGCCGATTGGTGGCGTCCGGCGCTGGTGGCCGAGATTTTCTCGATCGATGGCGACGCCTCGTCGCAGCAACGCCGACAGAGCACCGCCCAGTATTTGTACATTGGTGTTCCCTGGCGGAGCCCCAACCAACCCGACACCGGCCGGGCCAGCCACTTCGACTACTGCGACGACGAGCGGTGCCGCGCGGTCAACGGCTACACCCTCACGCCGGGCGAGTATCCCGTGGGCGTGGCGTTTCCCCATCCCGACAATTCGCAGCGGACGATTTTTCACATCGTCAACCTCTCGACCCCGCGGCGACGGATGGCCTTTGATCGGCAGCTTGCCGGAAGCTACTTGGAAATCGAAGACCAAGAGCGTCGGCTAGCCGAGATCACCCGCCGGACCTGCGAGCAATTCCTTGCCGGCAAGCGTCAGCTTACGCCCGAGACGGCGCGGATGATCCCCGTGCTCGATCCGGTCGAGGTCTCGCGGTTTGCGGGCGAACGATTCTCGCGACCCATCGACGATGACTGGACGCCCCTGGACTTCATCGTCGACAAAGAGATCCTGCAATCGCTGAGCCGCGACGGCACGCCTGAGGCCCTGCCAGGGCTGATGCAGGGCATGGAATCGGGGCGGCTCGCCGAGATCAGCGAAGATGCCCCGTTGGACCTGGCCTGGGCGGCGGCCCTGCAAATTGCACGGCGGAACGAATCCCAGGCCATCGATGCCTGGTTGGGACGCCAGCTCAAGCAGGACGCGCCGCTGACGACCAACGCCGAGGTTGGGGCCACGGCCGCGGCGATTCTCATCAAGCGGCACCACGAATCGGTCGAGGATTTCGATCTCGAGCCCGTCGAGCCCGAGCCGCTGATCCGTCAACGGCTCAATCCGCTGGTGGGCTACGTCTTCCGCAATGAGGAAGGTCGCCGCCGCGCGATCGACTGGTGGCGGGCCCGCGGCACCCGCATGGCCGAGCGCCGCGACGAACCGGGCCGAGCCCAATAGCCCGCGTTGCCGGACACGCACGACGAGCCACCGCGAACACGCTGGACCGCGTGAGTGAGTCCAGGCCCTGGCGCCGCCAAAACGACGGTCTCAGGGTCGTTGGCTGGACAGCTCGATCGTGAACTTGTTCTGTTCAGGATCGGCGGAAACCGTCTCGCGGAGCCCGCTGGTCGAGCCATCGGCATAGTGCGAGGGAACCAGCGACTCGCCCACCACCGCCTCGCCATCGGTCTGCGGTGGCGGCTTGGTGTAGCTCACGGCGACTTCGTGCTCGCCGATAATCGCCCCTGGGCCCAGGCCAGCGGTCTCCAGCTCAAAGCGACCATCGGGACCAATCTCGCCCCGAGCGAACTGAAAGCCCTGCCGCGGTTGGAAGCGGACCACGCCCTGCCCACCCGAGATCGGTTGGCCGTCCAACAACACCACGCCCTCGGCGGGAGCCATCGCGGGACCGCGATCGCAGCCCGCTAAGCCAACCAGCAGCATCACGCTCAGTCCCACCCAGCCAGACGCCAGGTGCATCGCAGATCGTTTCATCAGTCGGATTCCAAACACTCATTGGTCATGGATCACGCTTGGGGATCCCCGCGAGGTTCGCGTCCCCGGAACGGTTCTGAATGGAGCCTAGCTGGCCCGTCACGGTTTGGGTAGCCACCGCATGCGGGGCCAACCCAGAGTGCCAAGCTGCCGGCGCTCCCGATCTGGCACCCTCAGTTATTGGGAATCACCGCAAGGTCGCCCGCGTTGACCGTGGCCAGAGCCCGCAGGATGTCGATTTCGGTGGCCTCGGTCAGCATGATCACCCGTTTGTCTCCCATCAGGAACAAGGCCCCGCCTGGGTGATGGCTGCCAAAGGGCAAATGGTTGAACGGCACATGATCGCCGGTCCGCTCGGCCCGGGAATTGATCGTGTGGGCCAATACCTTGGAGGCATAGGATCCCTTGGCCTGCCCAGTCCGGGTACCACCACGCCACCACGCCCGCACATTGCCGGGGGGCTCGACGTAGGTGCCGCCCGAAAAGTCGCGTTGGACCCATTCGCCCATCAGCAGCGAGTTGCTCATGCCGTCCAGCACGCTGGCGATACGGATTTGGCGTCCCCAATCGAAAAAGCCATTGTGGGGAATATCGCCATGGCCGGTTCCGCTGGAGGCGCTGCGGGTGACCGGCACGTTGGGCATCGGCGTTCCCGAGACACCTTGGTAATGGGTCAGGGCTCCGGTTTGCAGGTCGATCGTGGTGTTCCGTGGGGCGTTCTCGTGCGGCCAACTCGGGCAGAGGTAGACGTCAATCAGGTGAAAGCGAATCGCCTCGGGCATTTGAAAGGTGCTGCGGTTGATGCCGAACTCGCGAATCTGATCGAAAACGGCCGTTTGCTCGATGTAGGGCAGCATCGTCGTGAACAGACCGTGCCGCTCGTGCCCCACGGCGCCGATCGGAATGAACTCGCTGAAGGTGGTCGAGTAGTTCTCGACGGCCAAACCCAGTTGCTTGAGGTTGTTCATGCACTGGGTTCGCCGGGCGGTCTCGCGGATGCTGTTGACCGCCGGCAGCAGCAGGCTCATGAGAATGCCGATGATGGTGATCACCACCAACAGCTCAATCAGCGTGAACCCTATTCGCCGTGGCCTGCCCTCCGGTTTGCCCTGCACCATACCCTCTCTCTCACCGAAGCACTCGCGGGTCCACTTATCGATTCCTGCAAAAGTATGGGAACAGCGTTTGTGGCACTGGTGGCTTGTCCACCAGTGTTTGATAACGCCAACCGTTCCGTGCCATTTCGGCGATGTCCGAGGGCTTTCGCAGAACGCAGAAGGCGGGACTGACCGACTGATCCACACACTGGTGGACAAGCC
>JBJHDE010000075.1:0-13273 GCA_050486385.1 Planctomycetales bacterium
AAAGGTTTAGGAACGGCCCTTGTGGCACTGGTGGCTTGTCCACGTGTTTGATAACGCCTGCCATTGTCCGACTGAATTCCTTGTAACCCATTGAACAGAAGCAACTTAGGCGGAACTATCTAACTGTGCGACACACTGGTGGACAAGCAACCAGTGCCACGAATTGCGTTAGCAGTATTGTGCAGGAATCAGTAGCAGTCAGCCCGCTGAGCGGGCGGCGCTGGCGGATCATGCGGGTCGCGGAGCGCCGAGGGTCACCAGCAGGATCATGGTGAGGCCCACCGCCACCAGCGCCAAGGCGAAGCCCCGTTCGAGGTGTCGGGGAGCGATCTGGCGACTGGCACGTTGGCCGATTTCCACGCCCAGCACGGCTCCCAGGGCAAACCAACCGGCGGCGGCCAGCGCGACCTCGCCGCCCAGGCTCATGTGGGCCGCCACGCCCACGCTGCTGGTCAGGGCCACGGCCAACATCGTGGTTCCCACGGCGCGGCGGAAGTCCAGGCCCAAGGCCATCACCAAGGCGGGCACCAGCAGGAAGCCTCCGCCTACGCCAAACAGGCCCGAAAGCACGCCGGTCGCCAGTCCCAGGGCCACCAGCAACACCAGGCATCGCGGTGCCAGCCGCAAATGGCCCTTGCCATCGCGACCACACCCGGCTGGCAAGGATTCTTCTTCAGACGGCCCACACCCGTCGAGGTTGGGGCCGTCCAGTGCAGCCGATGACTCGGGGCGGGGACGCTGCCAGATGCGAGCCGCCACGGCCAGCATCAGGCATCCCAGGGCCATCAGCAAAGCGGCCTCGGGCAAGCGTTGGGCCAAGATCGCCCCGGCCGGGGCGGTGAGCATCCCACTTGCAGCAAACAGCAGGGCCACCCGACGTTCGACCTCGCCGGCCCACAGCCGCTCGATCGCGCCCAGGGCGGCCGCCCCGCAGACGGCCGTGAGGCTGATTCCGACCGCTTCGCTGGCCGAGAAGCCCAGCCCATACACCAGCAACGGCACACCGATCAGCCCGCCGCCCGCCCCGGTCAATCCCAAGGCCAGGCCAGTGACCATGCCAAACACAATGGTCAGGGCCACCATGGGTGCCACCTCCGGGGATCTGCGACCAACAGGACAAACCGCAAAACGCTGGGCCGGCAGGATCCGTCGTCCCACCGGCCAGGCAGAGGGTCACTCACGGGTGGGCCGGGGTCTGGAGGCCCAACTTCGAGGCGCTCCAGGCCTTCACGCCACCCACCAGGTCGCGCACGGGCAGGCCGTGGGCTGCCAGCAGGCTGCTGGCCACCGCCGAACGATAACCTCCAGCACAGTGGACCACGATGGTCTGGTCGGTGGGCAACTCCCGCCATCGATCCTTGAGCTGCATCAACGGAATGTTGCGGCTGCCGGGGATGTGCCCGCCGGCATGTTCTTCCTCGGTCCGCACATCCACCACCAACGGCGCCTCGGGCGAAGCCAGCTCCTGGGCCAGGACAGCCACGGGCACGCGTTCGGTGGTGGCCAGGTGCTCGGGATAGGCTTCCAAGGCCGCCATTCCGCCTTGCAGATAGCCGACCGCGTTGTCAAAGCCAATGCGTCCCAGCCGCATGATGGCCTCGCCCTCGGTGTCGGGGTCGCCAATCACCACGATCGGTTGGCTATGGCTGAGCATCGCGCCGCACCACGTGGCAAACTGGCCCCGCAGGCCGATGTTCAGCGATCCGTCCAAGTGGGCCCCGGCAAACTCGTTGGCCTCGCGGACATCCAGCACCTGGGCCCCTTGATTCCGCAGCTTCAACACCTCGGCCAACCCCAACGGCTTGAGCGCCAGGGTCATGGTCGTGTCCAGGTCGGGCCGCTCCTGGCGATTCTTGATGGCGTCGTAGACAAAGTAGTCCGGGGCGTCCGGCTGATCGGCCATCACCAGCGATTTGAACTCGTCCAGGCTCATCGGCTGCAGGGCGTAGTTGAATCGCTTCTGCTCGCCGAGGGGCGACACGGTCTCGGTGCTCAGGTTCTTGCCGCACATCGAGCCCGCCCCATGCGCCGGGTAGACCAGCACGTCGTCGGGCAACTCGCGGAGCTTGGTCAGCGAGTGGTACAGCATCTCGGCCAGCTCGTCGGCCGACACCCCAATCGAAGCCAGCAAATCCGGCCGCCCCACATCGCCGATAAACAGCGTATCGCCCGTCAACACCGCTTGCGGGGCCTGGTCCGCGGCACGGCTGGCGTAGACCACCAGCGAGATGCCCTCGGGCGTGTGCCCCGGGGTCTCGAGCACCTGCAAGTGGACGTCGCCTAAATCGATGGTGTCGCCTTCCGACAGCGGCGTGAAGGCGAACTCGGCCTCGGCCCGCGACCCCAGCAGGATCTCGGCCCCCACGCGATTGCGAAGTTCGATGTGACCGGCCAAAAAGTCGGCATGAAAGTGGGTCAGCACGACCTGCCCAATCGTGAAGCCCAACCGCCGGGCGTCGTCGAGATACTGCTCGACGTCCCGCTGCGGATCGACGACCACCGCCCGCTTGGTCCGCGGGTCGGCCACCAGATACGAGGCATGGGCCAGGCACCCGAGGTAGTACTGCTTTAGGAACATGGCTCGACCCTTTCCTGACAAGATGACGATTCGGGACAATGTCTCAATGGGCGACCGCCAGCGCGGGGCCGCCCCTTAGGCCGCTTGACTGTCGGAGTTGCGACGCGATTCGATCGCACAGCTTGCCGGCTCGGTCGACGTGGCCACGCGGTTCCAGGGCATGCGTGCCAGCATCAGGCCCATGCCGCAGGTGTCGGTCACTCCGGCGAAGATCAGCCCCGCGCCGACGAAGCCCGACAGGGCCGCCCAGTAGGGATGCACAACCACCGCGAGGATGGCCCCCAGCAACACCAGGCTGCCGGCGGCGATTCGGACTTGCCGCTCCAGGCTGATCGCCTTGCGACAACGGACCATCGGCAAGCCGGCCTCGTCGCTGGCCAGGGTGCCGCCTTCGATATTCACCACCTGGGCCACGCCGGCGGCGGAGAGTTTCTCGCAGGCCTTTTGAGCCCGACTGCCGGTGCGGCAGACGACGTACACGGGGCCGTCCTCAGGCCGGCGATCGGCCCAGTCGGCGGGATTCAACCGGTCGAGCGGAACATTCTTGGCCCTGGCCAGATGAATCTCGCGAAACTCGACGGGCGTGCGTACGTCCAGCACTTCGCAGGGCTCCTGGGCTTCGAGCCGCTCACGGAGCACGTTGGGCGAAAGGGTCGGGATGGCCATGGTGACTCTCTCCTGGGTGAGAGGCTGGGAAACACATTGAAAGATCGCTACCTGACGACATTTTTGGCAAGCCGCCAACCAAACGGAAGCTGGCTTGCCTTAATTATATCGGAACCTTTCGATGTTTCAATCAGAAAATCGCCCGCTGACAGAGGGCTGTTTGTCGCGTGGCGGGGGCGGCTCGTTGACCGCTGGGGCGGGCGGTTCTAAATTCCAGCCCATCGGAAGTGTTCAAGTCGAGGCCAACGAAGTCGAGGGAAGAGCGCGTATGCAAACGTCCACTGTGAGCCTGGAGCAAGCGGCCATCAACACGATCCGCACCTTGGCGATGGATGCGGTGCAGAAGGCCAACAGTGGGCATCCGGGTACGCCCATGGCATTGGCCCCGGTGGCCTACACGGTGTGGACTCGCTTTTTGAAGTACGATCCCGAGGCCCCGCTGTGGCCCAATCGCGATCGCTTTGTGTTGAGCTGCGGGCATGCCTCGATGTTGCTGTACTCGGTGCTGCACCTGGCCGGCGTCAAGCAGGTTGAGGCCTCGGGCCAGGTGACCGACGAGCTGGCCGTTCCGCTGGAGCACATCAAGCACTTTCGCCAATGGGGTTACCGGACACCGGGCCATCCCGAGAGCCATCTGACCACCGGCGTCGAAACGACCACCGGCCCGTTGGGTCAAGGGGTGGCCAACAGCGTGGGCATGGCCCTGGCCAGTCGCCACTTGGCGGCCCGCTACAACAAGCCGGGCTTCGAGCTGTTTGGCTTCGACACTTATGCGATGTGCAGCGATGGCGATTTGATGGAGGGCATCGCCAGCGAGGCCGCCAGCACGGCCGGGCACCTCAAGCTCAGCAACCTGTGCTGGATCTACGACGACAACAAGATCACCATCGAAGGCGACACCGACCTGGCGTTCAGCGAGGACGTGCCCAAGCGGTTTGAGGCTTACGGCTGGCGGACCGTCGTGGTGGACGATGCCAACGACGTCGAGGCCCTGAGCCAGGCGATCGAGGTCTTTCGCCAGACGACCGATCGGCCGACGCTGATCGTCATCAAAAGTCAAATCGCCTGGGGCGCTCCCAACGCCGCCGGCACGCACGAGGCCCACGGCGCTCCGCTGGGCGACGAGGAAATCAAGCTCACCAAGAAGGCCTATGGTTGGCCCGAGGATGAGCAGTTCCTGGTGCCCGAAGAAGTGCCCGACCACTTCAAGAGTGCCGTGGTCGAACGGGGCCGCCCCGTCCGGGAGTCTTGGGAGGCCACCTTCACCGAGTATCGCAGCAAGTACCCCAGCGAGGCCGCCGAGATCGACCTGCTGCTGGTCCGCAAGCTGCCCGAAAACTGGGACGCCCACCTGCCCGAATTCGCCGCCGATGCCAAGGGCGTGGCCAGTCGTGCCAGCAGCGGCAAAGTGTTGCAGGCCGTCGGCAAGGCGGTGCCGTGGTTGGTGGGTGGCTCGGCCGACCTGGCACCCTCGACCAAAACGCTGCTGGAGTTCCCCGAGGCCGGCGGCGGCTTCCAGGCGGGCAACTACGGCGGCCGTAACCTGCACTTCGGCGTTCGCGAGCTGGCGATGAGCGCCATCGTCAACGGCATGACGCTCACTGGCCTGCGGGGCTACGGTGCCACCTTCCTGGTGTTCAGCGACTACGCTCGACCCGCCCTGCGGCTGGCGGCGATCATGGAGGTGCCCAGCCTGTTCATCTACACCCACGACAGCATCGGCGTGGGAGAAGACGGGCCCACGCATCAGCCCATCGAGCACTACGCGGCGCTGCGGGCGATTCCCAACCTGCTGGTGTTCCGGCCGGGCGATGCCAACGAGGTGGCCGCCGCGTGGCGGGCGATCATGTCGCAAACGCATCGGCCCAGTTGCCTGCTGCTGACCCGGCAGAACATTCCCACCCTGGACCGCACGAAGTACGCCTCGACCGATGGCGTGCTGCGGGGCGGTTACATCCTGGCGGGCGATGCCGAGGCCACGCCCGAACTCATCCTGATGGCGACTGGCAGCGAGTTGCACCTGGCGGTGGCGGCCTACGAGGCGCTCTCGGGCGAAGGGGTCAACGTGCGGTTGGTGAGCCTGCCGTGCCTGGAACTGTTTGACGAGCAACCCGAGGACTATCGCCAGCAGGTGCTGCCCAGCGGCTGCAAGGCTCGGTTGGCCGTCGAGATGGGCAGTTCGTATGGCTGGCACAAGTACGTGGGCGATCAAGGAGCGACCGTGTCGATCGATCACTACGGAGCGAGTGCCCCAGCCGGGCGTTTGGCCAAGGAGTTTGGCTTCACCGCTGACAACGTGATCGCCCAGGCCCGCAAGCTGCTTAAGTGAGCCGTTGCTTGACGCCGGCTGAGTGTCGGTTCACGATCCATGCACGCCCCGTGCCCGATGTCGGCTTGGCCGGTCGTTGGGCCGGGGCGTTGTCATGGGTGAGATACCGCACACTTGGTCGGGGAGAAGTCACATGCCGGCTCGGGCAATTCTGGGACTCGTGGTTGCGGCATGCGCCGCCGTGGGGGCTTCGCTCTCGGCGGCCGAACGCCCCAACATTGTGTACATCCTGGCCGACGACCTGGGGCAGGGCGATCCGCAGAGCTACAACCCCGACTCGCGGATCGCGATGCCCGCGGTCGATCAGCTTGCTGCTCAGGGGCGAATCTTCACCGATGCCCACAGCCCGTCCAGCGTGTGTACGCCCACCCGCTACGGAGTGCTCACGGGTCGCTATTGCTGGCGGAGCCGGCTGAAACGGGGCGTGCTGTTTGGCTATTCGCCGTCGCTGATTGAACCCGATCGGCCCACCGTGGCCAGCTTCCTGGCCGAACAGGGCTACCACACGGCCGGCTTCGGCAAGTGGCATTTGGGCCTGCAAGACCAGGAGAAGGTCGACTACGCCAAGCCCCTGGTGCCGGGGCCCACGACCGTGGGCTTTGCCTACTACTTTGGGATTCCGGCCTCGTTGGACATGGAACCCTATGTGTGGTTCGAGAATGACCGCACAGTCGAGCAGCCCACCGCCCACACGCCCGGCAGCCGCAGACGGTGGGATGGCGGAGGCGGATTCTGGCGGGCGGGGCCGATGGCTCCCAGCTTCGACTTTTACGACGTGCTGCCGAAAACGGCCGAGCGGGCGGCCGAATACATCCGCCAGCGGGGCGAGAAGCCCGACGAGCCGTTCTTCATGTACGTGCCGCTGAGTTCGCCGCATACGCCGTGGATGCCCACCGAGGAGTTCCAGGGCGGCACGCCGGTGGGCTGGTACGGCGATTTCGTCCATCAGACCGATGCCGAGGTCGGCAAGATTCTTGCGGCCCTCGACGAGGCCAAGTTGACCGACAACACGCTGGTGATCTTCACCAGCGACAACGGCTCGCACTGGCGGCCTCAGGACATCGAGGAGTTCAAGCACGACGCCCACAACGGCTTGCGTGGCATGAAGGCCGACATCTGGGAGGCCGGCCATCGGGTGCCTTTCGTCGCACGCTGGCCCGGCAAGATTCCACCGGGCACCCAAGATAACGAGCTGACGACGCTGACCGACCTGTTTGCCACGGTGGCGGCGATTCTCGACAAACCCCTGCCCGAGCATGCCGCCGAGGACAGCGTGAGCATGCTGCCCGCCCTGTTGGGCCAACCCCGCGACAAGCCACTCCGCGAAGCCGCGGTCCATCATTCGCTCAACGGGACCTTCGCCATTCGCCAGGGCGATTGGAAGTTGATCGAAGCTCTGGGCTCGGGCGGCTTCACCGCTCCCCGCGTTGTGCAGCCCCAACCCGATGGCCCCCAGGGCCAGCTTTACAACCTGGCCGACGACCCCGCCGAGACCAAGAATCTGTGGTCCGAGCGGCCCGAGATCGTGGCCCGCTTGTCCAAGCTGCTGGAAACCTACCGCCAGCAGGGACACAGCCGCCCACCGGGTTCTTGAACCCGGTGGGTTGGCCGACTGACAACGATTGCCTCGTCCCTTAAGGGGGGTGAGTGTGGCTCGCCGCACGGTTTTTCCACGATCGTACGGCTTTTGCCAGGGTTTCTTGCTGGATTCTTTAAGAAAAACAGGCTACTATTTCTTAAATGAAAGGTCGCAAGAAGTCATCGCAATCTATGGAAACGAAGGTAGTTGCGTCCATTCGCAGCCGTGGACGTGGTACTGTCTTCGTGCCGGCGGACTTTCTCGATCTCGGCAGCCGCGAGGCCGTGGACGTGGCCCTCCATCAGTTGGTTCGCCAGGGCACGATCCGTCGATTGGCCCGTGGGATTTACGACTTTCCGAAAGAGCATCCGGTGCTCGGAGCCTTGGAACCATCGGCTGAGACGATTGCCCGGGCCTTGGCCGGACGCGATCGTACCCGGATTCAGCCGGCGGGGGCCTACGCCGTCAACGCGCTGGGCCTCTCCGAGCAGGTTCCCGCCAAGGTGGTGTTTCTGACCGACGGCCCGGCTCGAACGGTCAAAATTGGTCCGACCACGATCCAACTTCGCCGAACGACCCCGAAGAACATGGAAGCCGCGGGACGTCTGAGCGGCCTGCTGATCCAGGCCTTCCGCGAGTTGGGGCGCGAGCATGTGACGCCCGCACGAATCGCGCATCTCAAGCGAACGATTCCGGTTGACGAGCGCCGGGGGTTGCTCAAGGATTTGCGCCTGGCACCGGCCTGGATGCACTCGATCTTCCGGGAGCTTGCGGGGGAAGAGGAATGAAGCTCGAATTTCTGACCTTGCCCAAAGACGAACGACGCTTGTACCTGGAGCAGGCGGCGGTTCGTCGCAGTCTGTCGCCGGTGATTCTGGAGAAGGATTTTTGGGTCTGTTGGCTGCTAGGGATCCTCTTTGAATCTGAGTTTTCCGGGGACTTGGTGTTCAAGGGCGGCACGTCCCTGTCGAAAGTCTTTGGCGCGATCGATCGGTTCTCCGAGGACATTGACCTATCGCTATCGCCAAGCTTTCTCAACCTGCCAGAGGCCGTCAAGAGCCGCAACCAAGCCAACAAATGGATGACCAGGGCCGAGAAGGCTTGCAGTCAAGCGGTCGAAACCCAGATCGCTCCGGCGCTGGAAGCAACCGTGGTGGGAGTCCTCGGCGAGCGAGAACCTGCATGGTTTGAGTTTTTGATCGATCCCGGTACGAAATCGCCGGTCTTGCTCTTCCATTATCCTTCGACCCAACCGGCAGGCTTCGCGTACCTCAAGCGGTCGGTCAAGCTCCAGTTTGGCTCGCTTACCGACCAGCAGCCGTCCAACCGACACACTGTACGTCCGTGGGTTGCGGACGTGCTGCCCGCAGCCTTCGTCGATTGGAAGTGCGAGGTGATCGCCCTCGACGTCGAACGAACCTTCTGGGAGAAAGCGACCATCCTGCACACCGAATACCACCGCCCGGCAGACAAAGCAACGCCGGATCGGTTCTCTCGCCACTATGCGGATACGGTGGCATTGGCGACGCACACCCAGGCGCGCGAAGCGGTCAAGGACTCCGATCTGTGCGGACAAGTGGTCGAATGGAAGAGCCGCTTCTTCCACAGTTCATGGGCAAAGTACGACTTGGCGATGCAGGGTAGGATTCGCCTTGTCCCGCCAGCGGATCGCCTACCGCCGTTGCGGCGCGACTACTCGGCCATGCGGGACATGTATCTTTCCGAGCCCATGAGCTTTGACGAGATTCTAGCGAAACTTGCGGTTCTGGAGCGCACCATCAGCGAGGGCAGCCAGGGATCGACTCCCGCGTGAAGCCCCCGTCATGAGCACTGACAACCCACGGCTTGGATTGGGTCAAGATCGCGCGAGAGAAAGTTGGAAGGAACCAGCCAGGGCTCAGGCTCTGCCTTCAAGCAGGAAGAAGCGGCCCGAGATCGTGGCCCGCTTGTCCAAGCTGCTGGAAACCTACCGCCAGCAGGGGCACAGCCGCCCGACGGGTTCTTGAACCCGGTGGGTTGCCTGCTGGGAGGCCGCTGGGTCGCGGCGCTGAAAAACCCTCTGGCCCGGGCGATGCCGTGCGGGCCAGAGGGCTGATTCAAACACCCTGAGGGCTGTCAGAGCCTCAGCTCCAAGCGATTTCGCGTTCGAGCGGCCGCGAGTCGGTATCGCGGGAGTCGGCCTGGATGGAGTCGTACAGCTCGCCGCGATGGATCGGCACCTCTTTGGGTGCCGAAAACGCCAACTTGACGCGGCTGCCAGCGACCGAGACGACGGTCACACGGACCGAATCGCCAATCAGAATTTGCTCGCCAGGCTTGCGGGTGAGTACCAACATGGTTCGATCCTCCGTGACGGATGGGACATTTGGTGTGGACGTCGACGCGATGAATCCAACATCATCGAAACCAAATCCAATCGACGCGCCCACGCGGACTCGTCTCCGACCGTGGAGAAGGAAGAGCCTGCTGCGGAAGCCCTTCGCCGAGGGAACATGTTCGAGGCCAACAAAAAACACCGCTCTCACAACCCAATCACTTGGGTGCGGGAGCGGCGATCGTGGCCGCGGTGGTTGCTTCCCGCAAAAACAACACAGACTCGCCTTCTCAGGAAGGCAACTTGGAGGAGGGCCCATCCCTCCGACACCAAGCGTCCAGTCATTCCAACGAAAAACAGATGACGCTGTCCGCCATGAACAGCATGATTGGAGAAATATCCAAAGCTCGCCCGACGCGTCAAGCGCAGTTTGGAAAAAACTCACCCCCCATTCCAATTGCCCCCCACAAGAACTCTCCATGGGCCGCTTACCTCGGTCAGGTCTGGGGGTCTCTCGGTTATGTCGCGTCCCATCAAAAGAAGCGCTTGAGAATCCTGGTCGATTGGGTGATACTCAGGGAAGTTCCCTATCTCTTGGGAGGCCCGTCCTCCCCCATGTCGCGCGGGCGTTCGGCCCGGCAGGTCCCAAGTGAGCGCCACATTGTCTAGTCCGCAGCCAATGCTGGGGGTTTGCGGATTGCCCTCACTGGATGGCATCCGGCCGAGACGACTGCGCCGCTGGGCTTGGCGGCCGCGATCGCGGCGTCGTGCGGCGGTGGTCGTGGAACTGGCCTTGATCCTGCCGGTCCTGTTGATCTTGGTCTTGGGAGCCATTGACCTGGGCCGGGTGGCCTATGATCAGATGATTCTGACCAATGCCGCACGACTCGGAGCCAACTTTGGTAGCTTGACGCAACCGCCGCCCAGTTCGCCGGAGTGGGTCGCGACGGTCTCAGAGAGGGTCGTCGAAGAGGCCCAGCAGTTGGCAGGCTTCAATGAGGCCGATCTTGAAGTGCTGGTCGAGGTCCTCCGCGACCAGGATGTGGACTGGGTGGAGGTTAGGGTTTCTTACCCGTTTCGAGCGATGGTCGCTTGGCCAGGAATGGCCGGAGAAGTCCGGATTAGCCGCCGCGTACGCATGCCGGTGAGTCCGTAAGCCTACGAACTACTGTTGGGGTAGTTACCCCCACAACCTTTGGGAGGATAGACACCGGATGGTGAGGCGAGCCAAAATTGCTCGACGAACCGCAGCCGTGTTGGTCGAAACGGCCATCACGCTTCCGATCTTTCTATTGCTTGTCGTCGGCGGAATTGAACTGGCTCTGGTCGTTCATTTTCGCAATCAAACGGCTTGGGTGGCTACCACCCTGGCCGACGAAGCGTCCCGACGTGGAAGTCGGGCCGAGAGCGTCACCGAGCCCTGGGGGCCCGAGACGCTGCATTGGTCGCGGACGAGCGCCGCCCCCATCGAGGAGGGCGACAACTCCGACACCTTATTGGAACGCATACAAACATTAGCCCAGCGGCTTCCCTCCCAGGAGGCCGAGATCCGCATCGAGTGGCTCGACGGCAGCAACCACCATGGCGACCGCGTGCGTGTCACCGTGAACTGCCACTATCGATCGGCGCTGAGTCTAGGGTATTCACTTCCTAGGCTTCGGGCGTACTCAACGAGTATTGTCAAATACTAGAGTCCTGGTTCAGAGCGCCCTCACGAGGACGGTCGAACGCAGGCTGTCCCCGTCACCGGCCCCAGGTCCGCTCACGATTTCCATGGCTTCGCTTCGCATCCGCAGAACTCGCCGACACCAAACGGGCCGTCACGGCCACGTGATGGTAAGCTTTGCGGTGCTGCTGCCGGTGCTGGTGCTGGTCATGGGGCTGGTCATTGAAGGCGGCCTGATGATGGCCACCCAGGTCGAGCTGCAGGGCCTGTCGGATGCCAGCGCCCGACTGGCGGCAATCAAGACCTTTCAGTCGGATCCGGACGATCCGCCCGACGCCGGCCAGGCGGTCGAGGACTACCTGGCCCAGATGATGCCCGCCAGTGCGATGCCGGAGTTCACCCTGCATCGTCCGCCCACGCGAGGCCGTTACGCCGGCGACGAGGGCTTCATCGAGGTCGAACTGGTCCGGCATCGGAACGTGGCGTTTGGCTCGTTGATGGGCACCGGCGATCAGGTCACCATCCGCACACACTCGGTGGCCGGGCGACTGCCGGTCTCCAGTGGCGCCCGCATCATCGCGCTGCGGACCAACGTCCGACCGGGCTTCCGCGTGGCCGGCAACGCCGACATCCAGGTTCAGGGCGGCATCATCGTCAACAGCAACGGCGGAGGCTTCGACCGCTATGGCTTCCCCGTCGAGACCGGCTTCGACGAGGTCGCCGCCGCCGTGGTGGGCAACGCTCGGGTGATGGCCGACGACGTGCAGGTCTTTGGCGGAGTGAACGACCCCGACTCGTTCGAGCCGCTCGTAGCCGACGGGCCGCATCCGTTGCGGGTTCGCGTGCCGCCGATTCCCGATCCCCTGGCCGATCGCCCCGTGCCGACCGTGGCCCTGGGCGCAGCCAACGTGCAACAGGGCCAGGTCCGGGTCACCATGGGGCAAGTCCAGGTAGAAGGCGAGAACCAGCAACTTGCCGATGGCACCGTCGAACTGCACCCCGGCCTGTACGACTCGATCACCATCACCGGCGGGCGAGTGGTGTTTCGACCGGGTATCTATGTGCTTCGCTCATCTGGCCCGGTGAGCATGAGCATCACCGGCGGCGATGTCTGGTCGACCGGCGGTGTGCTGTTCTACAACACCGGCACCAACTTCGACGTTACCACCGGCCTGCCCGACGCGGGCGACTCGCTGGACCCCGACAGCCCCGCCGCACCGGGAGACTTCGGCGAGATTCAGATCTACTCGAACGTGCGATTCGATCCGTTCGATGTGGCCGGTCACCCGCTGGCCGGGCTGGTGATTTTCCAACGCCGCGGCAACCTGCGGCCCGTCGAGTTGCGGGCTCAGACGCAATTGTCCAGTATGAACGGCACGATCTACGCCCCGCGGGCCGAACTGCGGGTCAGCGGCCAGGGCAGCTTCAACTGCCAGGCCGTGGTGGGCAGCTTCAACAAAACTGGCACCGGGATGATCCTCCTCGACTGCCCCCACGATCCCCACTTGCGGGCGGCTCGGGTGTTTCGTGTCGATTGATTCCGCCGCCAAAATCACCGCGTGGGGCGTTTCGGAAAACGGACTCGCCAGCCATACTCGTTGCTGGCGGTCCATGACCGCCGACACTGGCTACGGTGCCGCTGGCCGCACTTCGGTGCTCGGCGACCCGTGGCGATTGTCGAGTCCCATGATTCCGCATCCTCGGGTGCCTTCCCGATCGTCCATCCTTGATGAGCGAGCCCGCCGGTTCGCCCGACGCCCCGCGTCCGGCTGACTCCGTTGCATCCACCGACGAAACCCGCCTGGGCAATCTCCGCCGTCAGGTGCTGTGGGCCGGTGCGGTTGCCATCGCGGCCCTGGCCGCCAGTGTGTTGTGGCAAAGCACGGCCGACCCCACGCACTGGGGGCCGCGGATCATGGTGATTGTGGCCCTGGCCATGCTGGCCGGGGTCACCTTGCGGGTCATCTTGAGCATCCGCTACACCCCGCCGGCCACGGCGCTGTTGTTTGCTGGCGGGGCGTTGCTGCTGGTGGCCCAGGTGCTGACGTTTTTGCTGGCCCTGGGGCTGACCGATCCCGAGATCACCGTGCCGACGGCCCTGTAACAGCTTCTCGCGATCGCCGGTTGGAGCGGCGTGGGCC